>CADCQA010000198.1 GCA_902803415.1 uncultured Spirochaetaceae bacterium
CAAAAAGCAGCAGGGCGTATTCTGATGCCGATGCTGCTGATTACGAGCTGCAGACGATCAAGAAAATGCTCCCCAAGGAACCGGTAAAGGCCCTGTGGCGTGCACGCATTCTGTTTGATACGTATGGTACAAACCCGCAGGCGGAAGCGCTGTTCAGCAGCTGCGCAAAAAAAGTCGTCTCCCAGTACCGGAAGGCGCTGGAAGCAAAGCGCTATGTTGATGCACTCAGCTATTACGGTTCCCTGCGGGCGGTCGCTTATTCCCAGCTGAATTCCCTGCCGATGGATGAAACCCGTCTCCGTGCCGAACTGGCGAAGACGGTGCCGGGGCTTTCCTCCAAGGATGCTTCCACCGGCGGAAAAGTCTCTTCCATGATAAAGGGCACCGTAACGGTTTTTGTAGACAAGGGCATAAAGGTTGAGCACGGCGTCGGCTACAATGACGGTGTGCTTGGCAGCGGTTTCTTTATTTCCCGGAACGGCTATATCATCACGAACCACCACGTTATCTCGGACTGTGTTGACACTTCGTACAAGGGCTTTGCGCGCCTGTACGTAAAGCTTGCGGAGGATTCCGAAACGCGCATTCCCGCAAAAATCATCGGCTACGACAAGGGCGTTGACCTTGCGCTGCTGAAGGTGGAAGTTGATGCTCCCTATGTCTTTGCGCTCGGTTCCAGTACGGATCTGGACGTGGGCGACAAGGTCTTTGCGATTGGCTCCCCGCTGGGGCTGGACCGTACGCTTACCAGCGGCATTGTGTCCTCCAAGGATAGGGATTTGTTTTCTTCCGGCAAGGTCTTCCAGATTGATGCCGCCGTCAACAGCGGAAATTCCGGCGGGCCGCTCATAGACGAGCAGGGCAGGGTGCAGGCTGTTGTCTTTGCGGGTGTGCAGTATTACCAGGGCCTGAATTTTGCCATTCCGGTGGAATACCTGCGTGCAGAGCTGCCCCTCCTCAGTTCCGGCGGCGCCCGCAGTCATCCGTGGATGGCTGCGTATGGCAAGACAAAGCGTTCCCCCGGCAGCACCCGCAACGAGGGCGTGTACGTGCACTATGTTATGCCCGGCGGCAGTGCCAAGCTTTCCGGCATTGCTGTCGGCGATGTCATAGAGTCCATTGACGGGGTGCCCGTCTCCGGCTCCGACGATCTGAGCATGAACTTTTTGCAGCGTCCGGCGGACTCCATCGTTACGGTGGGGCTGCTCCGCGCCGACGGCACCAGGGTGCAGCGTCCCGTGTACCTGGACGTGCGCCCGGAATACCCCGGCGCCGATATTTATGCCCACGACACGATTGCTCAGGCCTTTGTGCCGCTTGTCGGCATGACGCTGATACCGTCTTCTTCCATGAACAAGAAGAAATTTACGGTGCAGAGCGTCATAAAAGGCTCCGTTGCCGATGAATCAGGCTTTGATGCTGATGACCAGGTGGAAATTATCCGCGTGGAACTCAGCGATGATAGATCCCAGGCGGCTGTACAGATTTACGCAAAGAAGCGCCAGAGCGGCTTTGTGGACACCGTGCTGGGGGTTGCCGTCCCCTTGGACAGCCCGTATTACTTCTGAAATAAGGAAAAAAAATGACAGATTTAAAGTACAAGCGCAATTTTTGTATCACTGCGCACATCGACCATGGCAAGTCAACGCTTGCCGACCGTCTTATCCAGCGGGCAAAAATCATAGAAGACCGCCAGATGAAGGATCAGATTCTTGACAGCATGGATATTGAGCGCGAGCGCGGCATTACAATAAAGAGTCAGGCGGTGACCATTCCCTACCATGCAAAGGACGGGCACGATTACGAGCTGAATTTTGTCGATACGCCCGGTCATGTCGATTTTTCTTACGAGGTTTCCCGCGCCATTGCGTCCTGTGAAGGTGCCCTGCTGCTCATTGATGCCACGCAGGGTGTGGAAAGCCAGACGGTGAGCAACATGTACATGGCGCTGGAGCACGACCTTGCCATCGTGCCCGTGATAAATAAGATTGACCTTGCAAGCGCAGACGTGGACGGCGCCAAAAAGCAGATTGAGCACGATCTGGGGCTTGATGCCGATGATGCCATGCTGGTGAGCGCCAAGACCGGTGCGGGCATTGATGATTTGATGGAAGCGATTGTTACCAAGTTTCCGCCGCCGCAGGGAGATGTGCAGGCTCCCCTGAAGGCGCTTATCTTTGACTGCCACTACGACGAATACCGCGGGGTCATCGTTCATATCCGGGTGATGGACGGCCGCGTAAAGGCCGGGGATGTCATCCGCTTTATGGGCCGGAATACCGAGTACAAGGTTGAGCAGACCGGAATTTTCAAAATCAAGTTTGAGGAAACGTCCTGCCTGGAGGCGGGCGATGTGGGCTACCTCATTGCCGGCATCAAGACCGTCAGCGATGTCCGCGTAGGCGATACAATTACGACGGTGGCAAAGCCGGCCGCCGAACCGCTGCAGGGCTTTAAGGAAGTGAAACCCGTTGTTTTTTCTTCCATATATCCCATCGATTCCAACGACTACGAGGAACTGAAGGAGAGCATGGAAAAGCTCAAGCTCAACGATGCTTCGCTGGTCTACGAAAAAGACAATTCCCTTGCACTGGGCAACGGTTTCCGCTGCGGTTTCCTCGGCCTGCTGCATCTGGAAATTATTCAGGAACGGCTGGAACGCGATTTTGACCAGGTGGTCATTTTTACGGCGCCGAGCGTCAAATACAAGGTGACGCAGCAGGGGCACGATATGATTTTTGTCGATAATCCTGCCGATTATCCGGGCGGCAAAATCGAAAGTTCCGAGGAACCGTACATAGACGCAAGCATTATCACGCCTGCCGAATACCTGGGGCCCATCATGGAGCTGTGCCGCATGAAGCGCGGTACCCAGAAGAACATGCAGTATCTTGACGAAAAGCGTGTGGAGCTTACCTATGATATGCCGCTTGCTGAAGTGCTCTTTGATTTCTATGACAAGCTCAAGTCCTACAGCCGCGGCTACGCGAGCTTTGACTACGAGCTGACCGATTACCGTGCAACCGACCTGGTAAAGATAGACATCCTTATCAACAGTAAGCCGGTCGATGCACTTGCGCAGCTTTGCTTCCGCCAGAACGCCGTGGAGCGCGCAAAGACGGTCTGCGAGCGGCTGAAAGGCGAGATTGCCCGGCAGCAGTTTAAGATTGCCATACAGGGTGCCATCGGCAGCCAGATTATTGCCCGCGAAACCGTGAACCCGGTTCGTAAGGACGTGCTTGCAAAATGCTACGGCGGCGACGTAACCCGCAAGCGCAAGCTGCTGGAAAAGCAGAAGGCGGGCAAGAAGCGCATGTTCCTTGCCGGTGACGTGGAACTTCCCCAGAGCGCATTCCTTGCCGTATTGAAGGAGAAGGAAAGTAACGGCCAATAAACGGCTGAATACGTTCAGCCGTTTATTGGCCAGCCGGAGCCGCCTTCGGCGGTTCCGCCGGTGGGCGCTATGCAACGTATAGTTTGTCGTCTTCCCCTGGGAACGCATTCGTTATGCAGCATCACGTTTACTGGCTGATAGTGCTTTGCTTTCCGATTTCAATCTGTTTCAGGAAAAAATCAATTTCTGCCCGCACGCGCTTTAGGAAGGGGGCTTCCAGCGAGAGCCGGTAGCCGTCGGGGAAGTGCAGGTACAGGTATTCGCGTACTTCCAGCAGCCCGCGGAGCTGTTCCGTAAGCGAAAGTGCCGGATTCCGATGCTGGCTCTGTTCTCCCTCTGAAAGCAGGCTCTGTATAACCTGCAGGGCTTTTTTCTCTTCATCATAAAAGGCGGCGCAGCATGCATCCCGATTGGGCTGCAGCTCAATGCTGTCTGCTGCTTCCTGCTGCCCCTTACCTGTGCCGCCGGGCTGTGCTGCGGGCAATGCACGGTACGGCAGCCCCAGCGGCAGCCCGCTGCAGCCTGCGTCAAAAAGCGCGGGCGTTCCCGCAAACTGCTGCGCAAAGTGCATGGCGTAGGACTGCAGGATTCTGCTGGTAACCATTGCTTTTCCCCGTTTATCCGTGCACGCAAGACTTCCGGGCGAAAAGGCCGCCGCATAATTTTCTGCCGGCCCCAGCCTGCCCGATGTGCCCAGCCGCGCCTTGTGGGCGGGGGTTTCCTTTGCGTGCGTCAGTCCTGCCGTGTAGCTGAAATCCATGCCCGTAACGTAGACCGGCACGCTTTCGTCTTTCCGCAGTGCAAGCGCAATGTACACGGCGGCCAGCCCTACTGAACCGAGCGGCGCGCAGTATTCCCGCACAAGGCCCTGTTTCTGCAGCCGTTCCAGCCAGCGGGCGCTGGTGTAGGCGGAAGCAAACCACACGGTTTTCCCCGGCAGGCTGCGGGCGGCGGAAGGGCGGGATGCTATGTCTGCAAAGAATGTAAAACCCTGTCCCCGGCCCAGCGGCCCGGCTGTTCCGATGTAGGCTTTCTGTATGACAGCCTGCCCTTCCAGACTCACTGCGGCATTCACGGGAATGCCCCGCGCAAGCAGCTGCGCCAGTGCAACGTCCACCGCGATAATATAGGCGCTTCCGTCCGCAGGGAGCGGGGCTCTGTCAAGGCTTTCTCCCGCGCCGCAGACAATAATGGGTTTGCTGATAGTGTCAGCGATGTCGGCAAGCTGCAGGTCTTTCCCCAGCCGCCCTGCGTTCTGGAAAATATTTTTTGCAAAGAGCCTGCCCATCCTGACAAGCGTAATTCGGTTCGTCCAGAATGTTGCAATGATTTCTTGTGCTGCGCCGGTGATGGTACGGTAGCTTTCCGGATGGAACTGTACTCCGGCAGAAAAATCCAGTGCCACCGCACGCCGCAGCATCCCGGTTTCTGCCATGCTGCGCAGAAAACTGTCGATGCCCGTGCTGTCACCCGTGTGGAAGAGCCGCACGGTCCGGGCTGCTTCCGGCCGCTGCTGTTCTGCAAGCTCCAGCAGCGCCGGTTCTGCTTCCAGCGCAATGAGCGTGCAGTTTTCCGGCAGCGCTGCGGCAAGCTCGCTGAAACCGTGCCACAGGCAGGGCGAGCAGATGATTACCAGCGTGCCGGGCAGCAGGGCGCTGCGTGCAATGACGGAAAGAACCGTCCGCTCCGGATTGTATTTTGAATAGAGGAAGCGCCCTTTGTAGGAGACTGTCTTTAAATGCGAAAAGTCCCCGCCGGCATTGACCAGCAGGGGCTTTTCTTCAAGGTCGGCGCTGTTCAAGCAAACTCCGTCAGTCGTCGCCCAGGTTGACAATCTGCGTGTAGTAGGTAAGCCACACGTTGTCCGTCACCTTGTCTGAAGCAAAGAGGGTGCGGTCTGCTGAATTCTGTTCGACGCTTGCAAGCTTTGATGCCAGCTGTGCGCTGTCGGTTTCCGTATCATCCTGAGAGATGCCGGTGCATTTCATGATCACCACTGCATTGCCCAGCACAATCGGAGCACTCAGCTCATTCTCTTTAAGGGCGAAAACCTTCTGCAGTGCATCTGCATCGGCAGCGAGCGCGCTAAGCACGGCATCGGTTGACGGCGTTGCAGTGTAAAGCGGGCTGTTCTGATAATTGATGGGGAAGCTGAGCGTTTCCATCTTGGTCACACCGAATGACTCTGCTGCTTCCTCAAAGGACTTCAGTTTTGCCTGTGCAGAGAAATTCTTTGCAATGCCGGTGTAATAATCTTCTATATAGCCCTGTTCCTTGTTCTTGATGTAGGACAGTACGACTTTCTGCATGGTGCTGTCAGAGAAATCTGCCTGCACGGAGCTGCTGTCGCCGCGGAATATGCTGTAGCCCTGCGCCGTCTTTACGACGTCGGAAAGCTCGTCCTTTGCAAGTGCAATGACTGCTGCACGCTTGTCTGCATCTGCAATGACGGTTTCAAGCTGGTAGGCATACACCTTGTTCAGTTTACCGTCGTCGCCGCTGTAGAACTTCTGTGACTTTTCGCTTACGGCGTCGGCAAAGTCCATCTCGCCGGACTTCAGCTGCTTGAGCACTGCGTTTGCGCCGCTTTCATCTGCAAGGGTAATGACGGACATATCGTACTTGCGGAACAGTTCTGCGTTAGAAGATGCCCACTTAACGGCTTCTTCCACGGGAATATCGGTGGTATCAAATGCCACGTAGCTGAATGAATGAGCGTTGCGGCCCATATCGCTCAGGAAAGGAGCTTCCTTTGAAGAGCTCTTCAGGCCGTACAGCTTCATGGAACCGGCGCTTGTGCCGAAAAGATCCTGCTCAAAGCGGTCGTAGGCGAGCGTCTTTTCGTAGCCCTTGCGGATTTCTTCGCGGTCGGACTTGCTGGTCTGGTTGTAGAGGCGCGGTGAATAGTTGCCGTCGGCGTCTGCATAATATTTAACAAGGCGGCGGTTCACGGCGCTTTCCGGCACGGAATAGCCTGCCTTCTTTACAGCGGCAAGGTATGCCATGTCCTTAACGGTCATCTGGAACGCATACTGGAAGACGCGGTAGTTGTCCGTGCTGTCCAGCGTGGCGCCCATGCTCTTGTAGTATTCCGCGATGTTTGACACGGCGTTTGCAAAGGTTGAGCCGTGTTCGTAGCGGATTTCGGTGCCGTCGTAGGAACCGAGGACAGGAGTCTTGTTCCTGCTGAAGAAGGCTTCAATAACCGCTTCGCCGCCGAAGGGAATGAACACGATTGCTGAGATGATGAGAACGATAACCGCGCCGATTCTGGTGTGGTCTCTGCCAGTTTTATTTTTTGCTTCTTGGTTCATAGAAATAAAACGTCCTTTTTCGATAATTAAAGATTCGTAATTTTATCATTGTATAAATTGACTGTCAACGGCAGTACTTGGGTTTGCAAAAAAAAGTGTAAAAAAAATTCAAAAAAAACGAAATGGGTGCTTGACATTATTTTGAGCGAATGATATAGTATCAACCATCACGGGGGCGTAGCGAAGCTGGTTATCGCGCTGGCCTGTCACGCCGGAGATCGAGGGTTCGAGCCCCTTCGCTCCCGTCTACTGCCCATTCGCTAGAATGGGCAGTTTTTTTCCGGGTAATAGCGCAGCTGGTAGCGCGCTACGTTCGGGACGTAGAGGTCCGCGGTTCGAATCCGCGTTACCCGACACTCAATCCCCTGCATGCAGCAGGGGTTTTTTTATGCCCTGGAATATAGACGTTGAAGAAATCTGCTTTTAAGAAATTAAAAAAGCAGGGTTTCCAAGGGGCTCAGCCCCGACAACGCCGAGGCGTTGTCTTGACCGTGCCGGTGAAGGGTGGGGTTTTAGGGGAGGGAAGCCCCTCGCTTCGGAAGTAGGCAG
>CADCQA010000199.1 GCA_902803415.1 uncultured Spirochaetaceae bacterium
ACGGCCTGAACGTAGTACGGGTCTGCCGGGGAATAGTAGGCTTCGTACCATTCTTCCTTTTCCTCGCCCGCAACGCGGTAGTTCTTGCCGTCCATGTCCAGCATGGAGACCTTTTTCTGGTTCAGCAGGCCGGTGTAGCCGATGTAGAAGCTGCCGCGCACGTTGTCCGTGTTCAGCTGGAGCAGCATGCCGTCGCAGTTCTGGGCAAAGACCTGGGCGGTTGCGTCAAAGTACTGGAAACGCCCTGCGGAAAAGGCCAGCGTGCCGCCGTCCCAGAAGGGCTGCCGGTAGTTGAATTTAAGCAGGTCGATGTCGGGCGTCAGGTATTTGAGCCAGCGGGCATCAAGGGTTTCGTCAATGCCCTGGCTGAATGTGGTGGTAAGCTTTTCGCTCACAGACAGCTGGGCGTTTATGTCCATCGTGTTTGCCTTGTTCAGCGGGGAAGAAATCCACCCGATGCCGCCGAATTTGAAGACCTGGTCGTGGTACGGGTTTATGTGCCCGGAAATCTCGGCACTGGAGGTGAGTGAGCCGCCGTAATCGAGGGCATTGAGCGGGGCAGCGCAGCAGACGGCCGCAAGTACCAGTGCCCGGCGCAGGATGTGCTGTTTCATTCTTGTGCTCCTGCAAATTCTGACGCGCAGCGGGATACCACGCCGAGCATGTCTCTGCCGTTTGCCGGATAATCCGGCGTGTACATGCCGGGAATTACCCCATATGCCTGTAACTGCCTGAATTGGTAGCGCGGTAGATGGGTAGTGATTGCCATCATACTTTCCTGCACATTCCATGTGTTCGAAAGTATGGAAGCGATATGCTTCATTGTTATGGGATCGTTTGCCTGTGCGGTTTTCGAATATATATATCCTTTTGCTTTCAAGGCCTGAAAGGCTTCTTCAAAGGAAAGCTCGTCACTGATAATCCCTCTTGCCGCTCCTGCTATATAGCAGGTCTGCCCGTAAGTGGCTTTTTCTGCGGAAATAATGTCGGTGAGCTTTGCTGCTGCCTGTGAGTATACCAGCGCACTACAAAAACAGAAAAGCATCAGGAACAACATTTTTTTCATTTTTTTGCACCTTTTTTCCCTACAAAACGTTTAAATCCAACCAAATGTAGATTATAATACATAATTAGGAGAATGTCATGGGAAAACAAGAAAAAAAATCGTTTTTCAGGAAAAATTCTGATGTCCTTATACTGCTTGCAGTTACGGCAATGTGTTCGCTTTTTGCGTTTTTGAATGTCTTCCTGAAGATTGATTACCGTGTCTACGATATGCTCCTTGGGAATACCAGGGAAATCAGGGAGGACGAGCACCTTCTGATAGTGGATATCAACGACGCTTCTATTGATGATATCGGCGTGTGGCCCTGGAACCGGGATATTGTGGCCGATATGCTTATCCGCATGAGGGAATTCGGTGCCTACAATGTGGTATTCGATATTGAGTACCTCCAGAAGTCTGCAAAAGCGCTGGTTCCGAATGCGCAGCAGGCCACGGAGGAGGTCATCGAGCAGTCCAAGCAGGAGATTGCCGGGGTTATCGAACAGTTTGCCGGTGCCGCGGCAGGCGGCGGCTACAACGGAGAGGAGCTGATGGAGCTTTCCTCCCAGATTGTTGAAGGCTACGTGAACCCCGCCCTTGACAACATAAAAGTCTCCGCGGATAACCTTTCGCGCGACAACGATGATTATTTTGCCCGCTGCCTGCAGTACTTTGGCAATTCATGGATGACGCTGAACGTGCGTATGATGAACGAGCTTGACGACAAGGAACGGTTCCCCGATGCCGACAGCGTAACCGACGAGCAGAAGGCGTTTATGCAGTCCCGCCGCTATGCTGCCTCGCGCTTCCTTGTGTCCAACGTAAAGGACCCGGACGGGCTTATCGAGCTGGGGAACCGGCTGGTGGTGCGCGAGCAGTCTAGGGAATCCCCAAGCTTCCGTGGCTTTTACCCCGCCCGCTACGATTTTATCCATTTTGCCGACGGCCTGGGCGTCACAAACGTTGTGGTTGACCGCGACGGTACCCGCCGCCGCATTGAGCTGCTGCACCACCCCGATCCGGAGCTGAATTTCCTGTGGAAGGAGCAGGACGGCGGCTATGTCTCCGAAAAGCTGGAAGATTCCTGCTATGTGCCCCAGCTGGCCTTTGCCCCGCTTTTGGCGTACCTTGACGTGCAGTCGCTGGAGCGCAGGCCCGGCTTCCTTGTGCTGCACGGCGCGCAGATACCCGGCAACAAAAAACGCACGGACATCCACATTCCGCTGGATGAAAACGGCTGCATGTACATCAACTGGAGCAAGAAAAGCTACGACGAAAGCTTCCGCCACGTGTCCGCGCTCTACCTGTACGAGCTTGACCGCAGCGAAGAGCGCATCGTCAAGAACCTTTCCAACCTGACGCGCTACCGCATTCAGACCGAGGACGGCTACGATCTTGCCTATTTTGCGAATGCCGATGAACTTCTTTCTATATATAATGCGCTTTCGCAGATGAAAGACGACATGCTCTCCCTCTGCCAGGGCTACGACGAGACCGGCGCAATTATCGGCACCGGCATACCGGAGGGCACTTTCGAGAACTACCTTGCGCTGCGGCAGGACTTCTACCAGAAGCTTGCCGCCTACGTGGACGCGAATTTCGAGGCGCAGTTCATGCTGAACACAAACGCCATGATGGACGGCGAAAACGACGACATGATTCGTGCTGCGCAGGATGAATACGACGGTTACTTTGACGGGCTGCGCAAGGACTATGCTTCGTTCTGCAGCTTCTACGACGTGTTGAAAGACAGCATGAAAGATGCGTTCTGCCTGATTGGTAACTCCGCAACGGCCAGTACGGATTTGGGCGTCACGCCGTTCTCCCGCAGCTATGCAAACTTGGGTACGCACGCAAACGTGGCGAATACCATCATCCAGCAGGATTTCATCACGCCGCTGCCGGTCTGGGTGGGACTTGTCTTTGCATTTGTCGTCAGCCTCATCGTGCTGCTGATGATACGCAAGCTTTCCACCGGCCGGAAGAACCTTTTTGCGCTCACCTATGTGCTGATTCCGGTTGCCGTGCCGGTGCTGCTCATGCTGATGCTCAACATCTATATTCCCGTGTTCGTGCCCTTCCTGCTGGTTGCGGTGACCTACATCGCGGAACTTGCCGTGAACTTTATCGCCGTCGAAAAAGACCGTTCCACGCTGCGCCGCGGCTTCAGCGCGTACGTTGCACCGGAAGTCGTCAACCAGATTCTGAAGGATCCGGAAAAACTGCGCTTGGGCGGCGAAAACAAGACGCTTACCGCACTCTTCTCCGACGTCAAGACCTTCTCCGGCTTTACCGAGATGATAAACAACGAGGAAGGCGAATCCCATGGCGCTGTCCGCCTTGTTGCCATTCTGAACGAATACCTCGGTATGCTCAGCAACGCCATCATGGACAACAAGGGCACCATCGACAAGTACGTCGGTGACGAAATCGTTTCGTTCTTCGGCGCGCCGATTGACGACCCCTTTAACGCGTACAACGCCTGCCTTGCGGGTATCAAGATGAAGATTGTGGAGGACGAGTACAACAAGAAGCATTTTGACACCGACCACGATATTCCCATGCGCCTTGAATCGCGCGTAGGCCTGAACACCGGCGACATGGTTGTGGGTAACATGGGTACTGCCGAAAAACTGAACTACACCATCATGGGCAACAACGTGAACCTTGCCTCCCGTCTGGAAGGTACGAACAAGGCGTACGGCTCATGGATTATGTGTTCTGAAAGCACGTGGAACGCCGCGGATGCCGGCGAGCACAAGGGACTGCTTGTTGCCCGCAGTTTTGACTGCGTGCAGGTTATCAACGTGAAGAAGCCCGTTCAGCTGTACAACATTCTGGGCGTGCGCAAGGACATGCCTGCGGCACAGATTGAGGCCGCGGACATTTTCAACGAGGGCATGCGGATGTACCTGAACGGCAGGGACACTCCTTCCGAAAAGAAGGATATTGCCGAGCTGAAGAAGGCCTACGCGCTTTTTGAACAGGCTGCAAAGTGCTATCCCGCCGACCAGTCTTCCGAGAAATTCATGGAGCGCTGCCGCTACTTTATCGAAAACGGCGTGCCGGACGTATGGGACGGCGTGTACGTCATGAAGTCAAAATAAGAGACTTGTTTGGAATCCCGCTGCTTTTTGCGGCGGGGTGTGGAGTGGGGGCCGCCCGGAATCCAAATGATGCTTGGGTTTCCGGCGGCCTTTATGCTTCCAGCACCAGGTCGGTGACGGTGGCCCCGGCGGCCTGAATAAGGTCTGCGGGGGCAAGGCAAATCTGCTGCCCGCGCACCCCTGCGCTGATGTACACTTTTTCGTGGCTGGTCACGGAACTGTCGATGAATGTGCGGAATTTGCGCTTCATGCCCAGCGGTGAACAGCCGCCGCGGATGTAGCCGGTAAGCGCGGGCAGTTCCGCCGGTTTTACCGGAGACACTTCCTTTGCACCTGCCGCATTCCGTGCTTTTTTCAAGTTGATTTCATGCATGGCGTCCTGGCAGAACACAACGATTTCCTTTGTGTCCGTGCGCATGACAATGGTTTTGAACACGGCGGCCGGGTCTACGCCCAGTTTTGCTGCAAGCTCTGCTGCCGCCCCGCGTTCAAGTTCGTGCTCCCCGTCGTCGGGGTATTCCCGCGTTTCATAGGGAATTTTTGCGCCGTCCAGGATGCGCATTGCGTTTGTTTTTTTCATTTTATTTGGTTACGTAGCTGCCTGCGCCCTTGAACATGTCGATGGAATCGATGCGCTGCTTCCAGTACTCGGCTTCCTTCTTTGTGGTGTACGGGCCCACGCGCACGCGGTAGTACAGCTTACCGTCTTTGGTAAACGTGAACACTTCGCACGGAATCTGGTTTTTGTCCAGCTCTGCACGAGCTTCATCGGCATTTTTCTTGGCAGCATAGGAAGACACCTGCACCCAGTACGGAGCTGCGGTGCTTGTAGTGCCGCTGCCCTGCTTGGCAGGAGCGGGAGCCGCCTTTGCGGTACTGCTTCCCGATGATTTCTTTTCTGTCTTGGCACTGCTTGCCTTGCTGCTGCCTGCAGCAGTTTTCTTTGCCGGCGTGCTTTCCGTTTTCTTTGCTGCCGTCGTCTGCTGGATGTCCTGCTTTGCCTTTTCGTTCTTCGGCGTGACGGCGGGTGTGTCTGTACCGTTTTTGAGGGTATCGATGTCTGTAGTCACAGGGCCGTTTTCAACAGTGAATGCGGTGTTTGCCTGTGCCGTGCTTGTGGTGCTGGGCTGGTACACTCCGGCTGCGCTTGTATAGCCGTTGTCCGTGTCGGTAACGCCTTCTGCGGGGATTCCCAGGCTGCTTGTGACGGAGGGCGTGTTCTGCCCCACGACGGTAAATGCATCCTGCACCGGTGCGGTGTTCGTGCTGCTGGCGGTATGTGCCGGAGGGGGAGCAACGTACAGGCTGTCGCTGTTCTTCAGTGAAGATGCAAGCATGTCCTTATCTGAGCGTGAGGAAAAGAGCAGCGTTGCCGCTCCAAACACGGCAAGCAGGAAACCGCATGCTGACAGCGCTATCCATAAAGTTTTTTTCTGTTCCATAAATGTTATCCCCTCAACCGGCAGCCAGCCAGAAATGCTGCAATCTTTTTTTCAAGCTGTTCCCGTGTGCCGGTATTCCATACTTTTCTAATATCGGCATTGGCGTTTTTATATTTAGCAAAAAGATTCTGCTGGCTGTGGAAGCGCTCAAGGATCTGCTTTGCTTTCATGCCGTCCCGGCTGCGGGCGCGGAAGAAGCGCAGTATGGCGGGCGCGTCGATGTAGAGCACGTGGTCCATGCGCGCCATGAGCGGCACCTTGAAGAGCACCGTAGCATTTATGGCGATGTCTTC
>CADCQA010000200.1 GCA_902803415.1 uncultured Spirochaetaceae bacterium
GCATTCCCACAGGATTCCGGGTGTCGGGAAATGCGCAAGGTCGGCTTCTTCCGTCACGATCGGCTTTCCGTCTGTGCCGTTACCGCCACAGTTCCTGCGGTACTGAATCACGAAGCCGCTCCCGTTGCTTGCAATCGCCACGGGGATGTCCAGCGTCTCCGCATAGTCCAGCGCCTGCTGCAGCCCGGCCCCAAGGGGATGGCTCTCGTCCTTTGCCTCAATCACGGCAACGGGAATGTTGGGCCTGTAGTACAGGATGATGTCAGCCCGCTTCTTTTTGCCGCGCCTGGCCTGTCTGCCCTGAACAAAAATGCGTCCGGCAGTGAAAGAGACTTCCTCGCGGATCTGGGCCTGTGTCCATCCGCTCTGCGCTATCGCCGGGAGAATGTATTTTGTGATGATGTCTCGTTCTGACAATTTTGATTTCTTTGTCATAATCCTCTTGGTATAGGCTTCAATGTTTGATGTATTCGTAGGATTGCTGCAGGAAATCTGTTTGGTAGGTTGCTGCCGTTAATCGTGCAGGGAAATTCCCTGCACGGGCAGAAATCAGTGGGAGCCGGAGGATGCGGCGGGCAGGTTTACGATGCCGCCTGCTGCGGTAAGCGGGATGTAGGTGGGCACGAGCTTGCCGTCCCACTTTTCGTAGTATGCCATCTGCTCGTCGTGCTGCCACTGTTCGCGCTGGATGGTCATGTTCTGTGAAATCTTTGCATTGTAGTAGGCAATACCGTCTGCTTCTGCCATCTTGGCTTCGGCTTCTCTCTGTGCCTTGATAAGTTCGGCTTCGGCGGTCAGCTCGGCTGCTTCCTTGGAAGCCTGTGCCTCTGCAACCTTCTTCTGCGCATTTGTCTGGGTGAGCTTCAGATCCTGCTCTGCCTTTTTGACTTCCTGCGCCCTGTTTGCCGTTTCCTTTATCTGCTTGTCAAAGTCGTCGCTCCAGTCCCAGTTGGTAATTGTGGTCTGGGAAATTGCGATGGGGTATTCCACCATGCGGTCGAGCACTGCCTGTGCAACCTTGCCGGTAACTTCGTTCTGTTTTTCTACCAGGTCGTAGATTGAATACTGACCGACGGTTTCCTTGAGCGATGCCTTTACGTTGTCGCGCATGGCGCTCTGGATGACGGAATCGTTCTGGAAGCGGGTCACGATGTCCATGATGCGGTTTTCGTCGTACACGTAGCGGACGGCAACGGTGCTGCCGACTGTCTGCATGTCCTTGGTTATGGCGCCGTCCTGACCGCAGGAGAATGAAACTTCGTAGGTCTTGGGTTCAAGGCGGAACTTCCGGATGACGGTGATGAACGGTGCATGGAATGCCATGCCCGGCTGGAGTACGCCGCCTTCAACCTGTCCGAGCGTAACCTTGATGCCACGCTCGTTCGGGGAGATGACTGTGTATGAGTTGGAAACGACGGCGAGGATTGCAACGACAATCACTGCGGGAAGAATGAATTTAGAAAAATTCTTTGCTGACATGTAAAATACACTCCGTAAACAAATTGTGACGGTGCAGAACCGTATCCGCTGAGCGGACAAATTATTCAACCTGCCCGGAAACTACGTTTCCGAACAAATCTATTATTACTGTATGCTGTGCCGGTGTCAAGAGCCGGCTTCCCGTGCATGGGGCAACCGTGCGGCGGCATGACTGGACTTTTCGGGCTGGCTCGGATACACTGGGGGCATGAAAATGATTCTTATGGGCACTGGCACCAGCCACGGAGTGCCGGTTATCGGCTGCACATGCAGCGTCTGCCGTTCCCGCAGCCGGAAGGACAAGCGTGACCGGTGCAGCGCGTTTGTCTGTGAACCCGCGCAGCTTGTCATCGATACCGGTCCTGAATTCCGCCTGCAGGCGATCCGCCACCGCATCAAAAGCCTTGATGCCGTGCTGCTTACGCATCCTCATGCCGACCACCTGCACGGACTGGACGACCTGCGCAGCTTCAGCCATACCCAGTCTTCTGACTGCAACCCCGCAAATCCCCGGAGCCTGGAGACGCAGGGAAACGGGCTTCCTGTCTATGCAAATGCAAGCACCATCGCCCATATCCGCAAGGCATTCGACTACATTTTCAGGACGGTGCAGCTTGGCGGCGGCAAACCCAAGCTTGATCTGGTGGACTGCGCTGCTTTCTCTGCCGCACATCCGCTGCAGGTCAAAGGGCTGGAAATCATTCCCGTGCCGCTGCTGCACGGAGAACTGCCCGACAGCGGCTGGCTGCTTACGGAAACCCGCGGCGGCGTCCGCCACAGCATTGCCTACCTGACGGACTGCAGCCTTGTGCCGGAGGATTCCATACGCCTTGTGCAGGAGCGGAGCGGCGTGCTGGAACATCTGGTAATAGACGGACTGCGGGTAAAGCCCCATGCAACCCACCTGTGCTTTGAAGAGGCGCTTGCCGTCGCCGGGCAGCTCGGTGCCCGGCACACCTGGCTGACGCATGTTACGCACGACCTTTCGCACCGCGGCATCTGCAAATTTGTGGACGGCGTACTGCCCGGCTACCCGGCACTGCAGGCCATCGTGCGGCAGGGGGGCAGCGTCGGCCCGGCCTATGACGGGCTTGTCCTGAAGGCATAAAAAAAACCGTCCGCGGGGGACGGTTTTCAGACCAAAGGCGTTCAGCTTACTTGCTTTCTGCCTTCTGAGCACCAGCATTTGCCGGAACGACGCTCACCTTCTTGGTGATGAAGCCGCTCTTAAGGCACTGTGTGCAGATGCGGAGTGTACGGGTTGTTCCGTCCAGCTCTGTCTTGATCTTGATAAGGTTCGGTCTCCAAGTACGCCGTGTGTGGTTGTATGAGTTGCTGACCTTGTTACCGGAAATCGGATGTTTACCGCAAATATCACATGTTCTTGACATATCGCTTACCTACCTGTTGTTTATTGCATTAAGCATGAGCATTTCTATTCTACATAATCGACCGCATCATGTCAATTATGAATACCCCATTTTAGTGGATTTCCGCATTTTTTTCAAGTGATGGAGTTTCAAAAGTCGGACGAGTTTTGAAACTCCTTCCAAATTCACCTCAAAAACCGCAATGGAATGAGGTTTTTGAAAGCCCGTTTCAAAAGTAACAGACTTTTGAAACGGGCTTAAGTCCCTGCGCTCAGAACCACGGAAATCAATTTTTGAAGAAAATTCAAAAAAGCAGGGTTTCCAAGGGGCGCAGCTCCGACAACGCCGAGGCGTTGTCTTGACCGTGACGGTGAAGGGTGGGGTTTTAGGGGAGGGAAGCCCCTCGCTTCGGAAGTAGGCAGATTTTTTAACGTTAAAAAATCTGCCCTCCCCTA
>CADCQA010000201.1 GCA_902803415.1 uncultured Spirochaetaceae bacterium
ATTCTCGGTCACTCTGAGCGCCGCCACGAAATCGGCGAAAGCGATGAGCTCATCAACAAGAAGGTGCGCCGCGCACTCAACGAAGGCCTTGAAGTGGTGCTTTGCATCGGCGAGCTGCTTGCCGACCGCGAGGCTGGCAATGCAGAGCAGGTCTGTGCATTCCAGCTGTCTGCCGACCTTGCCGGCGTGACCGAAGCTCAGATGAAGAACGTGACCATTGCCTATGAGCCGGTCTGGGCAATCGGTACCGGTAAGACCGCAACCCCGGAAGATGCCGAGGCAATCCATAAGTTTGTGCGCGGCTACATTGCAAAGCTTTACAACCAGAAAGTTGCCGACGAGACCATCATTCAGTACGGCGGTTCCATGAAGGCTTCAAATGCAAAGGATCTGCTTGCCCAGCCCGACATTGACGGCGGCCTGATTGGCGGCGCTTCCCTCAAGGCTGATACCTTCGAGCCCATCTGCGTCCTGTAAGTTTCGTAGGCTCCTGTTCCTGCCGTGTGCAGGAGCAGGGCTGTCCGCAGGCTTGATAACGGTTCCTGCCGGAGCCGTTTATGTGACTGGTTCGGAAATTCTCTGTTTACAGATGCTGTTCGGAAACTGACGGTTTCGGACAGCGTTATTTTTTTGCTTCCTCTGCAATGCTGTAGCGGTTCTTGCCGCTGCGTTTGCTTTCGTACAATGCGGCATCTGCGCCGCGGAACAGTGTTTCGTAATCGTGGGAGCCGTCTGTGGGCTGAATGCCCATGGAACAGGTTACTTTGGCTTTTTCGTGCTCGAATGCCTTGTTCAGCGCAAAGAAAAAATTGTCTGCGTAGGCCCGGATTGCATTCTTGTCCATGTCCGGGTAGAAAATGACGAATTCATCGCCGCCGAAGCGTGCCGCAATGTCCGTCCGGCGGGTGTTATCCTTGATGCAGGCGGCAACCTTTGCCAGCACTTCGTCTCCGTACAGGTGTCCGTACGTGTCATTCACGTGCTTAAAGTTGTCCAGGTCAATTATCGCCAGCATGCCGGCGCTGCCGTGCGCAAGCCGTGTCTCCGTAAGCACCCGCGCCGACTGCTTGGTCAGCAGGCCCGTCAGTGCGTCGGTGTCGCGCTCTTTTTCGATGTACAGGCTGTTTGCAAAGCCGTGGAAGACTTTTTCGCTGAACAGCCAGTTGCACATGCCGCTTATCAGGCAGACGGAGACCGCGTTCACGGTGTCAAGCTGCATGACGTGCGGATTCTTGAAAATGCGGACCATAAAGCAGTACAGGGCAGTGTTCAGTGCAAGAAAGGGACACATCCGCAGCGGGATGTCTGACAGCAGGAAGGGGACGACCAGCAGGATGACAACAAAAATGGTACCGTTGGAATTCGGGTCGGGGGAAAAGGCCGTACTGTTGAGCAGGCCGAACAGCAGCAGAATCCAGATTTGCAGGTAGCCGGCAATATAGCCGCTCAGCGGGTGATCCAGCTTGTGCCGGCGGCGCAGCATGATGAAAATCGCCGAACTTATAAAAAGGAATGCGTATGCCGGAAAGACTTTGAGTGACAGTATGCCCGTCAGGGAAAACAGGGACAGCAGCAGCCCGAACACCAGCGTGATGACGGCCAGCCGCCTGAGCATGTCATTATTGTCCCGTATGCGGAGCGGCAGGATTTCATCATACACCGTCTTAGTGAGAGAGCCGTATCTGATGCGCCGCCACAACGTCGTCTGCTTTTTTGCTTTCATTCCTGCGTTTTCATTCCCACGTATACTAGTATAACGCATATTGCTTCTAAAAACAAGCTTTCTTCTATATCTTGCGCGGAAATCAGTTTTTGAAATAGATTTAAAATAGAGACAGAAAAGGACAGAACGAATGTGACTAAATTTGCACGTTTTAAATATATTTTTAGCATATTTCCCCTGTTCCCGGCACTGCGGGCAGTTGATAAATTTAGATTGTTGCCGTATACTGGATTTATACAAAAATGCTGTTTGTTTCCTCTCCGGGCTGCGTGCTTGTGCTTTTGCCGTGTAGTACTGCATATTCCCTTTGTCTGGCTGCAACTGGCATGTATACAATTTAAGGAGCATTTAATAAATGAAGAAAGACGTTCATGACCCCACCCGGCACGACATGCAGATTGCCACCAAGCTGATCATGCTCATGGTTTTTTCCATCCTTGTGAGCTGTATAGCTGTGGCGGCCATCTCCCTGATGAATTTCAAGAACGAACTGGTGCGGGAGGCTTCCGAGCAGCTTGACTATACCGCATTCGGTGTGGGGGCGGAGCTTGACAGCCTGACCAGCCAGGTTCTTGGCTATGCGGATTCACTTGCCGTGCGCCCGGACCTGCAGGATGCTGTTGCTGCAGGGAATTCTGCCGGAATCCAGAACGTCATTTCTGAACGCGGAGTTGCGCTGCAGCTCATGCTTGCCGCTGTTACCGGCCCGGACGGTACTGTTGTAGATGGCGGCGGCTTCAAGGTGCTCGAAGGCACCCGCATGGACAGCGTGCCTGTGGTTGCCTCTGCACTGAACGGTTTCCCTTCCTGGATGATCGGTTCCGCCCCGTCTGTTGCCTTTGGCATCATTGCGGCCGTTCCCCTGTGCAAGGACGGCCGGGTGATTGGTACCGTCATCACTGCTGCTTATGATTTTACTGACGCCTGGTTCGTGGAGCAGGTGCAGAAAAGCTACAATGTTGAATGTACGTTCTTCCAGAATGAAATCCGCATGTCTACCACCGTCCGGGACAAGGACGGCCGGAGCATGACGGGCACGGCGCTCGACAATACTTCCATTCTGAATCAGGTTATGGTGCAGCTGGAAGAATACAAGGGCCGCAACATGATTGGCGGCATGGAATACTCCTCCGTCTACCTTCCGGTGTGCTCCGGGGACGGTTCTTTTGCCGGCATGCTTTTTGTTGCAAAGAGCATTGGCTCCATCGATGCCGTCCGCAACAAGATGCTCCTGACGCTCGTTCCGTTCTCCGTCATCCTTGCGCTCGCACTGCTCATCTGCTCCGGAATGTTTGTCCGCTGGCTCATGTGGCGTATTTCGAATGTGACCAATGTCCTCAAGGAGCTGGAAACCGGCGATGCCGACCTGACCAAGCGCGTCAAGCTGCTTACCCGCGACGAAATCGGCTTCCTCGTCATTCATTTTGATAATTTCTGCGACCGCCTCCACGGGATTGTCAAGGAAATAAAGCTTTCCAAAGATGCCCTGAGCGAGACCGGCGAAAACCTGTCCGTCAGCATGGAAGACACGGCAAGTTCCATCACGCAGATTATTGCGAACATCGACGGAATGCATGGCCAGATTTCCAGCCAGGGCGAAAGCGTCCGGCAGGCGGCGCAGGTGGTGGACGGCATTTCCGGCAACATCACTGCCCTTGACAATCTGATCGAAGGGCAGTCGGGCAGCGTAACAAAGGCGTCTACTGCCGTGGAAGAGATGATCGGCAATATTTCTTCCGTTAACCGCTCGGTGGAAAAAATGGCGGATTCGTTCAGCGAACTTTCTGCCGACGCCCAGACGGGATTTTCCAAGCAGCAGGCCGTGAACGAACGCATTCACCAGATAGAGGGACAGTCCGAGATGCTGCAGGAAGCAAACCTTGCCATCTCCAGCATTGCTGAGCAGACGAACCTGCTTGCCATGAATGCTGCTATTGAGGCGGCCCACGCGGGCGAAGCCGGCAAAGGCTTTTCTGTCGTTGCCGATGAAATCCGCAAGCTTTCTGAAACTTCCTCTGCCCAGTCCAAGACGATTGGCGAGCAGCTGAACAATATCAAGGACTCCATTTCTGAAGTCGTTTCCGCATCCACGGAATCCAGTGCAGCATTTTCTGCTGTGTCCGCAAAGATTAAGGAGACCGATGAACTTGTGGAGCAGATCAAGGCTGCCATGGAAGAACAGACTTCCGGCTCACGGCAGATTGGCGATGCCCTCCGTTCCATGAACGACAGTACCGGAGAAGTCCGCCGGGCGTCCAAGGATATGTCTTCCCAGAGCGAAGCCGTGCAGCGCGAGATGCGTTCCCTGCAGGATTCTTCTGCCGTCATGAAGCAGAGCATGGATGAGATGGCCCGCGGCGCCCGCAAGATAAACGAAACCGGTGCAGCCCTGGGCGACATTTCGCAGAAAGTAAAGGATGCCATTGCAAAGATTGGCTCGCAGATTGATTTGTTCAAGGTCTGAGTTCCGGGGATTATCGTGGGCACAAAGAAACGCTGGCATATACAGTTCCGGGGTAGGGTGCAGGGCGTCGGTTTCCGTTACACGGCGTACCATCTGGCACAGTCCCTGGGGCTGTGCGGCTGGGTGTACAACGACTGGGACGGTTCCGTGGAGATGGAAGTGCAGGGCGATCCGGATACCGTGCGCACCATGCTGGAACGCCTTGATGCTGCACCCTTTATCAGGATTGATTCCATGGAAAAGAGCGAAGTTCCGGTACAGACGCACAGCATCAGTTTTGAAGTGCGCGGGGACTGAAGCTTTGCTGCCCCGCTGCCCCAAATCCCCCGCGTTTCCATTCAGCTTTCCTGTGTGCTGCTGCCGTTCATGGTAAGCAGGCAGCCGCTCCAGCTGAGCCCCACACCGAAGCCTGCCAGCACAACATGTTTTTTGTCCTGCAGCGTGCCATCCTGCAGTGCATGGCATAGGGCAATCGGAACAGTGCTGCTGACGGTATTCCCGACGTTTTCCAGGCAGCAGTAGAATTTCTCTTTGGAAATTTTCAGTTTTTTCCGCAGGAATTCAAGCATGTATGCATTTGCCTGGTGGAAAAGGAACACATCAACGCTTTCCATCGTAAGCCCGGCTTTCCCCAGCAATGCGTCAAGCATCGGGGGCACCTGCTTCAGGGTAAAGCTGAAAATATTTGCACCGTTCATGTACAGGTGATCGGCTGAATGCAGGTGCCCGCTTTCATCCTGCGTGATGCTGCCGTCTGCTGCGGGGTACCGTGCGCCGCCAGTCTGCACAATGAGTTCTTTATAACTGCTGCCGTCTGTACCGAATGCAAAGTCGCCGATTTCCGCAAAGCCTTCTGTAGAAACAAGCGTTGCACTTGCACCGTCACCGAAGATGCTCAGGTTCCCTTTGTCTTCCGGGTGAATGTATTTTGAATACGTTTCCGCAGTAAGCAGCAGGACGTGAGCTGCCATGCCGCCGGCAATGAGTCCCTTTGCAAGCGCAAGACCATATTCATAGCCGGAGCAGCCAAGGCTGAAGTCCAGCGCACCCGTCTGCTGCGGCAGTCCCAGTCTGTCCTGCAGGATGCATGCGCTGGTCGGCAGCTTGTAATCAGGGCTTTGGGTACACAGCAGGATAAAATCAATGCTTTCCTTTATGCCTGCATGCTTTGCAAAAAGTTTTTCGGCAGCCTTCTGCGCCATGTCAAGGGCAGTCTCGCCGGCTGCGGCAATGTGGCGTTCCCGAATTCCCACTTTTGCGAATATCTGCGCTTCGCTCCATTCCGGGAATCTGCGTGAGAGCTCTGCATTGCTGAGGATGTTTTCCGGCAGATAGTACTCTGCTGCCTTGATGTACGCTTTCATTGCAGCTTTCAGCCCTTCAATGCTTTGACGCAGGCGAATAAATCTGCAATCGTTGCATTCCTGCTGAGGTCTTCGCTTTTTATCTGAATGCCGTATTCTGCATCAACCATTGCTATGACTGCAAGCGCCGTCATGCTGGTCCAGTCGTCCAGATTCTTGAATTCAGTATCTGCACTGATGCTGCCTGCATCTGTGGTATCAAGCTGCTCTGCAAACTGAGCAATAAATTCGTCTAAATCCATTGTAAAACTCCTAGATTTTATCTGATATGCCGCCGTCAATGAGCAGGTTGCTTCCTGTGACGAAGCTGGAGGCATCGCCCAGCAGGAAAATTATTGCCCATGCGACTTCTTCCGGTTTTCCGTGCCGCTTCAGCGGATAGTTTTTTGCATTTTCTGCAAGCTGTTCCTTTGTGATGGGACTTCCGGAAAACAGTTCTGTTTCAATCATTCCCGGGCAGATGCAGTTTACGCGGATCCCCTTGGGCGCAAGGTCAAGCGCGGCTGATTTCACGAATCCGCTCAATGCTCCTTTCGATGCGCTGTACAGGCTTTCGCTCAGGCCGCCGCCCGTTACGCCGTTTATTGAGCTGGTAAAAACCACCGAGGAACCTTTCGGCAGCTTTTTCTTTTTCAGCAGGCTGGTAAAAAGCAGGATGGGCGCTTCCAGGTTGACGGGAAACAGTTCGTTCATCTTTTCCCGCGTAACAAACTGCACGGGAAGAGGCCTGGATATTCCTGCGTTGTTTACAAAGCCGTTCAGTTCCGGGCAGCCTTCTACCAGCGCTGCGATTCCTTCATCTGAGGAAAGGTCTGCAATAATTTTTGTATGCCCGGAGCCTTCAAGCTGACGGAACGTTTCTTCCAGCCGTGCTTCGTTCCGGCCCGTTATGACAAGCTTTGCCCCCAGCCTGCTGCATTCAACGGCGGTTGCCTTCCCGATTCCGCTGGAAGCCCCTGTGACAAGAATTGTTTTGTTTTCAAGTGTATATGGATTGTATGCCATGGTCTCCTCACACTGCGGACGGTCTGTCCTGATCTGCATCTCCCTTGTTCAGGACTGGCTTGAAATGCGGATCCAAAGAAATATAGGAGTATTCCAGCGGAATGTTTTCCTGCACAAAGGGCTCAAAATAATTGGGAATGATGATACCCGGATCCGTATTCTTGTTGATGAATCCTGCGGACTGCAATACGGCGTCATCCACATTCGACGTGATTATGTCGATGTACTCGTAGTTTCCCGCCAGCAGCAGGCCCGCCATGTCTGCCCGGACATGCCGCAGCTCCGCGTAGTCGCCGGCATATTCGACCATCCGCAGGCAGTTACGGCCGTTTGCGGGGCTTTCGCGCGTAAAAAATACGGCCCTCAGCTGTGTACTGGCAGCATCGCCCTGCACAATGGCGTGGCAGCGGTACGTGTAAAACGGATGCCGGAAGTAGCGGTTCAGAAGATAGGTTTTTGATTTGTAAGGGCGTATGCATGCAAAGGGTTTTGCGGAATCCGGCAGGGCCTCAAATGCTGCACTGTCCAGCTCCCGCAGTGAAAAGCCCGGCGTGTTGTGCTGCGCCTGCGTCTGGAATTTTTCTAGCCCTGCTGCAATCTTAAAATCCTGCAGCCGGGGATTGGCAAAAAAATAATTGCTGGCGGAACCTATGGAACAGCCCGTCTGCCGGTCATTTTTCTTTGCATCCTCGCTGATGTTAAAGCTGACCCACGTATCGATGGGCAGTGAACGCGTTATGAATTCCGAAAGGATGCCGCCCAGCCCTGCTGCAGAAATATCGTCCCTGACTTTCCAGATTGCGCCCCAGACAAGGAGCTTTTCCAGTGCGGGATCGAACTGGCTTGCCGGGATGAATCCTTTAAGCGCGTGGATGTCGCCGGATGCTTTGTTCCGGGCAATTGCAAAATTATAGCGTCCGTGTTCCCTGTCAAGATGCTGCCAGTCAAGCAGCCTGCGGGACTTTACCAGGACATGCCCTTTCTTCCAATAGGTGTCGATGAACGCAAGTGCATCATCAATTTCATCTGTCCTGCAGAAGCCGACGTCATAGTCTTTTTCAAACTGCCTGAATACAGCAGAGAATTTGTCAAGCTTAGGAATCAGTCTGCTCATATCCGTTATCCCTGATATTTCAGATAGTTTTCGCTTTTGGGCGGAAAGTCATTGCAGTCGAAGCGGGGCAGCGTGTAGCGGTTTGCAGCTGTCAGCTCTGCCTTTGCGACATCTGTTGTCAGTCCAAGGACGCAGCCCCGTGCCTGTATATAGTCTATGACATCCTGATTGTAGACACCGTATGGATAGTTCATCACCCAAGCCTCTTTGTTGATGAACGGCGCCATGACTTCAAGCGCTTTGTCGATGTCGCGTTCCATATCAGCCTTGTTGAGTTCGCTGAGCCAGTAATGGTCGTAGCCGTGGAGTCCGATGAACATGCCGTTGGCTTTGAGGCAGCTGATCTGGTCTGCGTTCATGTACACTTCCCGCGCAAAATTTGCTTCGGGCTGCCCCACGTATCGTGCAAAGAGTGCCGATGTTATTTCGTTCCGCAGTTTTTCCGGAAGCACCGTCTGGAGCATTTGCTTGCAGAACACAATCTCTGCGCTGTCAAAGCGGTTTGCCGCTGCATAGTGCGCATACAGGCTTTCATTGTCCAGAATGTCCCTGTACTCAGGGCCGCGCCTGGCTTCGTCCAGCAGCTGGAAAAGATCGTGCACCAGTTCCTTCGGATTGTCTGCGCTGGCAAGGACAAAATGAATTTTGTTTACGTCGAGCAGGACATTTTCTGAAAAGGTTTTTCCGGGAATAAAAAACGAACCCTGCATGCCGTATTTTTTGAGCAGGGGAAGGGCAACGGTAAAATTATCAATGTAGCCGTCATCAAAGGTGAGCAGCAGTGCGTGTTCCGGCAGGGGCTTTCCGTCTGGTTCCAGTGCATGGATAACCGCTTCCATGGTGACGACGGAAAAGTGCGCAGCGAAGAACTGGAGCTGCTGTTCAAAAAGGTCGTATGCAAGTCCTTTGATATTCGGGTAGCGGCTGTGTGCAAGGTCTCTCGTGTAATGATACATTGAGATGCTTACTTCGTTTTTCATTGTCCCTGTCCTTTCATCCTGAAGCAGCGCCGGCCGGAAAACAGGTGCTTCCGGGCAGCACCGGCTCAGGCATGATGATAGCACAATCCGGGGACAATTTCTAGCCCTTGCATATTCTGCACACAGCCTGCAGGGGCTATGCGTTATGCAAGGTTTTTGAGGTATGCAGACAGTTTCATGTTTTCTGCGTAATCAACCGGACAGTC
>CADCQA010000202.1 GCA_902803415.1 uncultured Spirochaetaceae bacterium
CCTTCGGTGATTTTTTAGAGGGCCTGTCAATTTTAAGCCGCTATAATATCGCGACTTAAAATTGACCTTTTCAGAGTTACCTCGAAAAACTGAAGTTTTTCGAGGTTTCCATAAAAAAAGCTCCACGGAACAAAGTGCCGCAAGCACCTGCCCCATGGAGCCTCTGTGTCGGGTAACCGAGATTCGAACCCGGGACCTCATGCCCCCCAGACATGCACGCTAACCAACTGCGCTATTACCCGAAAAACCTTCCTTAACCGGAAAGTGCTCTAAGTATAGCACATCAACAAAACTTATGCAATGCACAGACCGCAGAAAAAGCAAATTTTTTTCTGGAACAGACGCCCGGAAAAGCATATGCGCGCTTATCAGGGCATTTACTGCACACAATCCTGCACCCTGTTATGACAGCCGCTATTCCGGCAAATTTTTTGTGCTCATGAGTCATGCTTCAAAATCGTAGACAGGCATATCATCGGGAAGAAAAATCAGGAACTTCCGGGATTTTTCAATCCACTCACCGTTATCCGCCCACAGGGGCGACGTCAGAATCACATAAAGCCAAAGCCCGTGCCGGCTTTCATACACATCAGCCTTCATGATTTCCAGGACAGCGACTTTCATGCCGCCCTCGTGATTCAGCGTACGGTACGCCGGAGCAGCCGAAACATCTTTTTCTGTCCGCAACTCAATCACTCCCATGATGCAGAACGATGACAGTTCTTTTATCTGCGCATGGTCGTACAGCGTAACGCCATGTGCATAAAGGAACATCGGGCACAAAAGCAGTATAAGGGCAGACAGTCGTTTCATTGCAGCTGTTACAGACAGCAGGTACTTCTCCATCCGTTCACTCCATTTACCAAGACAGCAGCCGTCCTCCACAATGCAAAGCACGGCAAACGCGGCTCACTTTCCATCCACCAGTTTAAGGATATCAAGCTGGTGCCCGGCATGTTCGAATTCAGCAAGAAGCGGACAGGGAATATGCGGTTCGAATGCCCGGTCATGGAACCACGTACATTGAACCGCATGCATTCCGGCATCCCGTGCGGCAAAAAGTTCCCGCGAACCGCCGTCCCCCACATAGAGGCATGATTCCGGCTTTACAGCAAGCAGTTCCAGCATCCGCTGGTACAGTACAGGCGAAGGTTTGCACAGCCCCTGCTCATAGGAAATCAGCGCGGCATCAAAATACGGGAAGAGCGGGCTCGCTTTTATACAGTCCCGTTCATCAGAAAATGTATTGGTGATAAGGCCTGTCTTTTTTCCCCGTTTCTTCAGCTCCTGCAGCAGGCAGAGCGATTCATTTGGAATTGCAGAAAAACTATCCTCAAGAGCCTGGCGGCGCCTGGAGCTTATCATTGCAACAGTTTTCTCTGAATACAGGCCAAGCCGCTTCAGCACCAGCGCAAGTCCTTCCTCTATGGAACATTTTCCGGTACTGCGGTCTTCTTCTGTTGTATGCCATTCTTTTCTGAACAGCTCCGGGTCGACGCCGATATCCGCCGCAATATCTTCGCTGAAACAGGTCCGTCCTTCAAACAGCGTAACCAGCGTCTCAAACATATCAAACACAACAGCTTCTATCATTTTCTTCACTCCTCCCGGTTCAGGAATTTCAAGAATCGCAGCTCTTCGAGTTTTCTGCCAGCATAGGATAACAGCTTTTAAAAACTTCACCGCAGTTTACCTGCTCGTCATTCAGGCAGATTGTGAGGGAACGCTTTGTATCCCGGTTGTAAAAACTGAAAAACTGAACGCCGGGGTCAAAGCCTTCCAGAAATACAATCCGCGGGTTTTCGCGGCGCATCCAAAAGCCAAGTCCGTACAGCCCGTCGTCCCCGTCCATCCGGGGCGTCCAGGCTTCCGCAATACAGGAAGCAAAGGCTGTTCCCGGATGCAGTTCCGGATCAAGCCGGTTCCAGAACACAGCCATATCCGAAACGCATGTAAAGGCGCCGCCGTCCCCGCCGCCGATAACAGGAACTGCATACACATTGCTGCGGCCGTTTTTCTGATATCCGGTTGCCCGGACAATACCGGCAGGCAGCATTTCATCAAAGCGGGAAAAGCAGCTTCCATTCATCCCAAAGTCAGCAAAAACTTTTTGAGCAACAAAATCGGGGAAAGACATTCCGGAAACAGCCTCCACAACAGCCGCAAGGATTACAAAGCCGCCGTTGGAATACTTGAAGCGTCCCGCCGAAGCATAAGGTATTTTGTGTTTTTTCCAGACAGCTTCGGTAAGCGGAAAAAAAGACTCCGGCGTATCATAGTGATAGTTTGCATTGCCGCACAAAGAAGCTTCAAAATCATCAAAAAGCTCCTCATCAAAATAATCCGGCACCCCGGAACTATGGTTTAAAAGCGAACGCACCGTTACGGAATCAGAAAGCCATTCGAGCTGGCCGTACTTCCGGGCAGCCTCATTGCTGTGCAGCAGAATGCGTTTTACGCAGTCGTCAAGGCTGATCTGATTTTCTGCAACAAGCCGCAAAACTGCAACCGCCGTAAAGCCCTTTGTTCCCGAAGCAGTTCCGTAGGAAAAAGCCGGATTATTCTTTACGCAAAAATTTTTATCGGCAAAACCTGCGCATCCGTTTTCAATCAGCCTTGTGCCTTCAAACAAGCCGAACGCGCCGGAAAAATGCGTAAAGTTCATGCAGCCTCCCATGCACGCAATTCATTGCCGGTGCACGTATGTATTTTAGCATACCCGGCAATAGAAAGTAAAGAATTAATGCGCAGGCCCCTTACAGCGGGCACTCAATGGTAATCATTTTCTGCGTAAATCCGTTCCGTGCATAAAAGCGCATGCCATCCGTGTTCATCGGGAAAACCTGCGTCCTGAAAAACGATGCGCCGTTTTCCCTGCCGAACTGCTTAGCGGCGTCCAGCAGCATTGTCCCGATGCCACGGTTCCGGCAGCCTGCAGTAACAAGCAAATCCTGGAGATACACATTTGACTGCGCTTTCAGGCAGGGAATTGCCTTTGCCGTCTGAAGCAGTACATGGGCAAAACCGATGACAATGCCATCGTCCTCTGCTACGAGCAGCACCTGCGTCCGGCTGTCCAGACAGGCTTCCAGCTGCCGTGTCCGGGAACCCGCAGGGCTGAGAACAAAATGCTCCGGCTGATACAAAACAGCATCCTGTTCCAGTTCATTGTACAAAGTTTCCAGAGTTTCCAAATCCGCTTTTACCGCTTTTCTAATGCTTACCATCAGCACGTTCCTCCGGGAGTCAGCCCAGGCGCTGCAGGGCATCGGCACTTCACCGCTTTTGTTGCCATCGATGTGTTGATATAGTTATTGAACAGAGAAGCACCGGCATCCTCATAAAAGCCGCTGATCACAAAACCGGCGGCTATCTGCCCCTGAATCTGATCTTCGAGCGAATGCCCCCAGCAGTAACCGTCAGCAGCAGTCACTTCCCGAACTTTTGGCTCATCAAGATGCTCTATGTCCGCATAGGGAATGGAATGTTTCAGTTCAAGCTCGCCCCGTTCAAATTTTTCCAAATCAAAAATATACTCAAGCGGACTGCCAAAGCCAGCCAGCAGTATGCCGCCGTTTTTCAGAATCCGTGCACACTCCTTCCAGACAGGCAGAACAGAATCGACATAATTATTGGACCAGGGATGAACAATCAGGTCGAAGGATTCGTCAGCAAACACCGACAAATCCTGCATGTTTCCCTGCACCGTTCTGATTGCAAGGCCGTCGCGATTTGCAACAAAACGGTCTTTTTCCAGCTGCCCGCTGCTGTTGTCAAAAACGGTGACACTTGCGCCCGCTGCCGCCAGAACAGGCCCCTGCTGACCGCCTCCGCCAGCAAGACAAAGCACCTGCTTCCCCGACAAATCTTCCGGAAACCAATTTCTTGGCACAGGCTTTTTGGGGGTCAGCACTATGGACCACGTGCCGTTTCTGGCCTGAGCAATCACTTCTGCAGATACCGGGGCAGACCACTGCTCGTTGTTTGCAGCTTTCGTATCCCACACCTGTTCATTATCCTTGACATAATCCTTTGCACAGCGCATCAGCTTTTCCCATTCCGCACGGGTAATGGCATAGGCATACGAAATTTCATTCTTTGGATCCGGGTACTCTTTTACCTTCCGCATCCCGTTTGCAAGCGCAGTGGAATACGATCCGACATTCGTATATTTCATATACGAATACAGCTTGTCATACTTTGTGTTTGTAAACGTCCAGTCACGTACGGCACGGGCCGCCTCTTTTGCAAATCCGCGGCGCCAGTATTTTTTGTTGATGTGGTAGCCGATTTCCGGCAGCATTTCACCATCGATATTCTGCATGGTAAGCCCGCAGTCGCCAATAAACTCCCCTGTTTCCTTAAGCACGACAGCCCAAAGCCCGAATCCATATTTTTTATAATTATCAAGATTCCAGGAAATCCAGTTCCGCGTGCGGTCTGCATCGAAGGGTGCAGGGTAATGCTGCATCGTTTCTGCATCTGACATGATTTCGTAGAGTGCGGCAAAATCATCCATTGTGTAATTTCTTAGCACAAGCCGTTTTGTTTCCAATACCGTTTCTGACATACACCTTTTCTCCTTCTGTTATACAAAAATTTTAAACACATCTTCTGAGAGTTCCACGTCCAGATAGCGGCAGAACCGAAGGAACGCATTTTTTATGGCATCAGTCATTTCATCGGTGACGACTACGTCAGGTTCCCACCACCAGTTTTTTATTCTGAGCGGAGTTTTTCCCCTGCAGGGTTCTGGTTCAAAGCGTGCAACAAACTGATTTTTATACAGCACCGGAAGGACATAATAGCCATACCTGCGTTTTGCAGCCGGAGTATATACTTCCCAGGAGTACTTAAAAGCAAAGAGTTCTTCTATCATGCCGCGGTCCCAGATGAGATTATCAAGCGGAGCAATAAACTGCGCAACATTGTTCCCGGCCGGCATTCCCATAAGGGCAGCATCTTCTTTCCTGCCATAAAAAATTTCTTTTGAACCTTCAACCTGATATGCAAGCAGTTCACCAGCATCTACCAGCTCAGAAATAATTTCTGCACGAAGCTTCTGCTCGCCGATATACAGGCCAAGCCAGGTGCCGCCATTTTTATTCCACACCAGACCGACGGCACCAATTCTGCGCTTGATGTACCACGCAAGAAAATCATGTTCATTTTTGAACGGATCTCTGGCTTTCAGGATTTCTTTCGGAAAAAGATTTTCGCTTAAATCATAGACCTTGCGGGTTTTCAACTTTGTGCTGATTCCAAGCTCACCGCTGTGATAGAGGTAATCGAGCGCCGCACTGGAAAGTTTTTTGTGGCCCCACCGCCCCGAATCAACAACGCTGCCAATATTCATTTTGTTTGCCGCCTGCGGGCCGTTTGTGCGGATATACGCTTTTATTTCATCACGCAGGTCCAGAGCTGCAAGGGATTTTCTTCTGGCAAGAATATCTTTCAACTGCGCTACCGTTGCCTTCCGGATCCGCTTCATGCCGGGATAATCTTCCAGCGGAATAATGGAAATCATTTTGTCAGCAGCATCAATCAGCGTGCGTTCTTTGTAAAGCAAATCTGCCAGCATCTCCGGCCGGTAATTTTCCACACGCGACTGCAGCACCAGATCAGGATTCCGCCCCACAACATCAAGCGGATCAAACTGAATGCAGCGGACCTTCTGCATGTAGGCTGCCACACCATCGCGGCCGCAAAGATTTCCGCAGCCGTTCAGGTTCTGATAATTCACCAGGAAATTTCTTGCTGCTTCGTTTGATATTCTGGTCATTTCACACGTTCTCCGTTCTGAAGAAGCCCGTCACTCCTGCTCCGCTATAAAGTCAAGCAGGCAGTTCCTGAACAATGCCTCGCGCCGCTGATAATCAGCTTCACTGGCAGTATCCTGATTTTTCAGTTCGCTGATAAGGGCATCGTAGTTTTCCGGCAGCAGCGGAAGTGTCAGTGAATAGTACAGCTGACGGTCTTCGGCAGGTGCATAAGAATTATTTTTGTAATACAAACAGCAGACCGCCATCCTGATTGCAGTATTCAGGTTTTCGTGCAGCTGAAGAAATGCACCCCGGCGCCGCCACCTGTCCGTTTTGTAATCTGAAATCAGATAGTGAATGTACGCAGTTTTATTCCGGAGTTCCTGCCGGCATTCTTCGTTTTTGATTTTATTGATTTTTATAAGCTCTGCCTCATAGCATGCATGTTTGTCATAAAGCGGCAGCGCTTCAAGCACAGAAAATTTTCTTGCTTCATCAAAATGCACAAAGTCTTCTGCGCGGATAAAATCTGTGAACCAGATTGCAAACCAGACATTCCCGATTTTTACACAATGATAGGGAATAGCAGGATCCTGATTCGGACCAAAAAGAACTTCGGCGCTCAGGCTGCTGCCCTGCCGCCTCATGACAATCAAGTCTACCATACCGACATATTCTCCACCGGCATCTTTTCTGGGGAAAAAATCCCCGCGCGCAACACTGCCCGAAAGCAGGATTGTCTCAATCTCTGATTTGTCAATGCTATCGGTGAAACGTACTGCAGCAGCTTTCATTTCACTGATAAAATCATGCTGCTGTTCAATGATTTCTTTTTTGTTTTTCATTCAGCCCAACCATGCTTTTATAAACGCTTTTCACCATCTTTTGAGATGCCAAGCCTGTTTTCAAAAATAAGATTTTCCAGCAGCTTTCATTCTACACTGGAAAATCCTGGGCGTCCAGTTTTTTTAATACGTTTTTGTTCTTCCCACCACTGAAGAACAGTGCATTCCGCTCCTGCAAAAGCAGCAGGAACGGAATACAGCACAGCAGGCGCTTATATCAGCTTCTGGTACTTGCGCTCAATATCTTTTATAAGTTTGTATTCGATGGAATCCACGAGCGCCAGCCACGATGCTTCCACAACGTCGCAGGAGACGCCCATTGTTGTCCAGCAGTCAGTTCCGTCGGTGCTTTCGATAAGGACGCGGACACGGGATGCCGTGCCATCCCTGCCGTCAAGCACACGAACCTTGTAGTCAGTCAGCTGTATCTGCGTAACTGACGGATAGAAATGGGCAAGCGCAATCGTCAGGGCGTTATTCAGCGCATTGACCGGACCATTGCCTTCGCCGGCGGCAACTTCGTAATGCCCGTCCACATCAATTTTGAGCTGGGCAAATGAATAGAGGTTTTCTTCCACTAAAGGAATTTCGCCGCTGGTCTTGTAGTAGTGCAGCTTGAAGAAGGGCTGGTACTTGCCGATTGCCTTGCGTACCAGCAGCTCAAAACTGCCGTCCGCGCCTTCAAACTGATAGCCGGCATGCTCCAGATCCTTTACCTTCTTCACAATTTCTGCAACCACAGGACTTGTCTTGGTGATAGACGGATCAAATTTCTTGATTTTCTCGATAATCATGCTGCGGCCCGCAACCTCGCTCATCAGGAACACACGCTCGTTGCCTACCGCTTCCGGCGTAATGTGCTCGTAGGCAGCGGGATTCTTCAGCACAGCATCGATGTGCATGCCGGCCTTGTGCGCAAAGGCGTTGCCACCCACGTAGGGCATGCCGGAATCCAGCGGGATGTTTGCGATTTCGGCCACGCGGCGGCAGATAGGTGTCAGCATGTTCAGCTTTTCGTCCGGGATGCAGCGGTATCCCATCTTCAGCTGGAGGTTTGCAATGATGGTAGAAAGATTTGCATTGCCGGTGCGCTCTCCAAAACCAAGGAGCACGCCCTGCACCTGCGTGGCGCCGGCTTCCACGGCAACAAGGGAATTGGCGACTGCAAGCCCGGAATCATTATGCGTATGTATGCCAACCGTGCATGCCTTGCCAAACTGCCCCACGACCTTTTCCACAGCCCTGCGGCAGTCATCGATAAGACAGCCGCCCTTGGTTTCGCAAAGTGCAAGCGCAGAAGCACCGCCTTTTACCGCAGCCTCCAGCGCTTTTAAGGCATACGCAGGATTCTTCTGGTAGCCGGTGAAAAAATGCTCGGCATCAAAGATAACGTTGCGCCCGTGCTTGCACAGATATGCACAGGTATCCTCAATCATCTCAAGATTCTCTTCCAGGGACGCATGCAGGATGTCCGTCACCTGGAAGTCCCAGGTTTTCCCGAAGATGCATACATCTTCTGTCTCCGCAGAAAGCAGGCTCTGCAGGTTCGCGTCCTCTGCACAGGAAGAATCCTTGCGGCGCGTGGAACCGAATGCAACGATTTTCGATGTTCCCAGGCGGAGTTTCTTTGTACGCTGGAAGAATTCCATATCTTTCGGGTTGCTGCCGGGGTTCCCCGCCTCAATGTACGCAACACCAAGTTCATCCAGCGCTTCTACAATATGAATCTTGTCCTGCACGGAAAAACTGATGCCCTCACCCTGTGCACCATCGCGCAGCGTGGAATCAAAAATGTCTATATGCTTCTTGTCTGCCATGAAATACCCCCCGGCACATGCTTCTGCACACACTGTACAGTATCGGGAACATCGAAAAACTTCAGTTTTTCGAGATGTCCTATTGTAGCAGAAAAAGCAGCTTTATTGAAGTACATACGAAAATATGCTATGATAAAAACGCAGGACACTGAAAAGCTGCTGAAACACATTCTGCTGGTGCCTGCACACTGGAACTGCCCGCGGGCAAAAGACTTCTCTTTCCCCGGACAGGCACAGTCACACACAACTGGAGCGGGTTCAGGAGCCGAAACGTATCCCGAACCGGCTCAAAAGGAAAGCTTTATGTCAAACGATATGTACATCACCTGTCTCGATCTGGAAGGCGTACTTGTCCCCGAAATCTGGATTGCATTTGCCGAAGCATCCGGCATACCCGAACTCAAGCGCACCACCCGCGACGAACCGGACTATGACAAACTGATGAAGTGGCGGCTCGGCATCCTGAAGGAACATAATCTGGGACTGAAGGAAATACAGGACACCATTGCGCGTATAGACCCGATGCCGGGCGCCAAGGAATTCCTTGACGAGCTGCGGAGCATCACACAGGTCATCATCATATCAGACACCTTTACCCAGTTTGCAGCCCCGCTCATGAAGAAACTCGGCTGGCCCACCATATTCTGCAACACGCTGGAAGTTGCTCCCAGCGGCGAAATAACGGGATTCAAAATGCGCTGCGAACAGTCAAAGCTGACCACAGTCCGCGCACTTCAGTCGGCAGGATTCACGACGATTGCAAGCGGTGACAGCCACAACGACCTTGCCATGATAAAAGCAAGCAAGGCTGGATTCCTTTTCAGGAGCACGGAGCAGATCAAAGCAGACAACCCGGGCATTCCCGCGTATGAGAGCTACGACGAACTGCTTGCAGCCATCAAAAAAGCAATGAACTGATACCGGGCAGCCCATTGTCCGTCAATGAAGGCAGGTACATTTTTCTAGAAAAATATACCTGCCGGAACACGGATTTCAAAACTTAGCACATCGCTACAACGGCATCAAGGGCAATTGAAAAGGCGGTTCCATAGGACTGTTTGCCCCACCCGCGCGAATCGTAGCCATTGGCAAGCGTATCTGCCGTGAACAACAGTTCCGAAAAGAGCACCTTTCTGAACTGGGCACAGGCTGCAAGACCTGCACATTCCATTTCAACAACAGAACATCCTTCTTCTTTGCGGGCAGCAACTTTTTCCTTCGTTTCCCTAAAAAATCCGTCCGTCGTCCAAGTCATGCATTCCGTGTACGGCACATCCCTTTTCTGCAATGTCGTGGCCAGCGCACTCACGGCAAGACCATTCAAATCCACATAGCGGGAAGGAGCAATGTAATGGTAGGAAGTTCCCTCGTCCCGGAGCGCACGAGTTGGCAGCAGGAAAACATTTTCCGGGAAACCGACGAGTGTACCGCAGCAGCCCACGGCAACTACTTCCTTCACACCATAACCGATAAGCCAGTCAAGGAACTGCACGGCCGCAGAAGAACCAACCGGAGAAGCGCAGAAACACAGCTGCTCACCGTTGTGCTCCGTCACATAAACGGGAAATTGCTTGACGACAGAATCAAAAACGGCAGCTTTCCGGCACTGATGTTCAGCCGCATACGATTCCACAAAATCACCGAGGAACGCAAAAACGCAGCGCTGCGGAAGTTTCAAATCCATGTTTTCGTGCGTAGGAACGACAAGAGCCTCGTTCTCCATGTCATATTCCAGCAAAGGAATTTCATTCTTAATCAGCATACTTTTATTCTACCACAGAAAGG
>CADCQA010000203.1 GCA_902803415.1 uncultured Spirochaetaceae bacterium
CACAATTTTTGCAAAAAACAATAGGCAGTCCGGAAACGCACAGGAATTCCAAGAAGCACGGGGTACTCCCCGCAAAAACTGATTTCCGCCAGAACAGACAGTTGACCTTGAAAAAAGAAACAGATCGTTGTAAAGTAAAAGTATGGAATCGCTTGAGGCAAACATTTACGGTAACACAATCAGTGCGACGGATGAGATGCTGAGAAAATATGATGGCCAAACGGTAACTATTTATTTTTCGCCAAATAAGGAAGAAATATTGAAATCGCAACTGGATGCCATACGCACACACGCTGTGTCGTCATGGGGAGAGGACGCACAGGAATACATCAACAGTTTGAGGACTCAGGAACGTATTCTCTAAAATATACCTTGATACGGCTCCTCTGATTTATTTTCTGGAGAACAACCCCCGCTACGCCCTGAAAGTACAGGGCATACTACAAAGCAACTTTGCGAACAACAGCAAATTTACCACATCCGTCATTACAAACATAGAATACCTGCCCAAACCAGTTCAGGAGGGCAAGTATGATTTGGTCGCCGCATACAACGCGCTGAAAAAGATGCTCAACATAGAACTGATACCTGTTACGGAAGCTGTTTCTATGACAGCAGTAAAGATACGAACGAAATATCCGGGAATAAAGGTCTTGGATTCCATTCATCTTGCAAGTGCAATTCACTCCGGCTGTGATGCGTTTCTCACCAATGACAGGCAGCTCAAACAAGTATCTGAAATACAGATATTATATTTGGAGGATTTTTAACAACTTCTTCCAGATTGACAGCCGAAATGAAGAACGGCTCCCCGGAATCCCTCGCATCCCCGTGAACTCCGGGGCGGGGCTTTCCGGGGCATGCATGGTTAGAGGTTTTCGCCGTTCTGCTCGATGACGGACTTGAACCAGTAAGCTGAATCCTTGGGAGTGCGCTCAAGCGTCTGGTAGTCGCAGTAGACCATTCCAAAGCGCGGATTGTAACCGGCCGCCCATTCAAAGTTGTCCATGAACGACCACTGGAAGTAGCCGCGCACGTCACAGCCTTCGTCCGCCGCCTGGCGCAGGCAGCGCAGGTAGCGGTTCAGGAAGTCGATGCGGTTCGGGTCATGCACTTTGCCGTCAAGGCTTACCCAGTCGTGGCAGGTAAGGCCGTTTTCCGTGATATAAATCGGAAGCTTGTAGCGCTTGTAGAAATGCTTTACGCCCCAGCGCATCGCTTCCGGCTTTATGTCCCAGCCCAGCTCGTTGTGCGGCATGCCGAACGGCCGCTTCCACTCACCCACATAGCGCCCCATGTAGATGTTCATGCCGAGGAAGTCTGTTTTCTGGCTGATAAGCTTCATGTCGTCGTCCGTGAATGAGGGGAAGATGTCCCTGCATTCGTCCAGCAGCGTCTGCGGGTATGAACCCAGCACAATCGGGTCGCACCAGTATGCATTTGACCAGATGAAGCGTTCTTTGGTACAGGCGAACTGCTCGTTGTAGGCAGTGGCCTCGTCGGCGGGGCTTGCCGGAATGGCGGGCATTTCCGCAACGGTTATTCCGACTTTTGCATCGGGAACCATGTTGCGCAGGACGCGCACAGCCTTACCGTGTGCCATGTGCACGGAATGCCCGGCGTGCAGCAGGTCGCGAGTGTCGAGCTTGAAGCCGGGTGCGTGCTCGCCAAGCTGCATGCCGCAGCCGGTGAAAACGGACGGCTCGTTGAAGGTGATAAAGTGCTTTACCCTGTCGCCGTAGTGCTTTGCAACAAGTTCCGTGTAGCCTTCGAACCAGTCAGGACTGTCGGGATTGAGCCAGCCGCCGCGCAGGTAGGCGTAATACGGCAGGTCCCAGTGATAGAGCGTCATGTACGGCGTAATGTTGTATTTCAAAAGCTCGTCAATCAGCCGGTCGTAGAACGCAATGCCTTTCGGGTTCTCTGTGCCCTTGATGTCGCTGGCAACGCGCGGCCACGAGACGGAAAAGCGGTATGCCTTGAGTCCCAGATCCGCCATCAGCTTTACGTCCTGGGAGACGCGGTGGTAGTGGTCGCATGCCACGTCACCGGTAGAACCGTCGCTGATGTGGCTGCCCTCATGGCAGAACACATCCCAAATGCTCGGAACCTTGCCGTCTTCGTTCCATGCACCCTCAATCTGGAAGGCTGCAGTTGCAGCGCCCCACACAAAATCCTTGTTGAATCCCATAATGCTTCTATTCTACCATGAGATGTAAAAAAATGATAGGGAAATTGATTTTTGCTCACGAAAATCAATTTTTGAAACAGCTTAAAAAAAGCAGGGTTTCCAAGGGGCGCAGCCCCGGACCGTGCCCGGAAAAGGGTGGGGTTTTAGGGACGGGGAAAACCACGCTTCGGAATTAGGGGTTTGCCCCGCCCCTAAACTTACAGGGGTGAGGGGAACTCCCCGCAAAAATCAATTTCCGTGTCTTTTTTATGAAACATTTTGCAAGTTGCGTGCTTATATATTATAATAGTAGGAAGCACTGAGAAAAAATTCCGGTGCTTCGATGCACGGGAGCTGTTCCGCCGCTGACGGGCGGCAGTTCCGGTGACCGGGGAAGCCCCAAGCCCGGCACGGTGCGCAGGATGTGTTCCTGCCCGCCCGGAAAATCCCTCACGGAGGTGGTAGTGTCATGAAAAAAATCGTCATCGCAACGGCAGCACTGCTGCTTGCAGCTTACGCGGCAGCTTTTGACACAGAGGATTTCAAGCCGAAAGGAACCATCAGTTCCTACACCAAGACGAATTATACGATTGTCTCCAAGTTCGGGGAATACTACCGCACCCCCTCTGTCAAATTTGTACACAGCTTTGACAAGGCCGGCGTGGAAACCGGCAGCGTCAGCTACAGTCCGCGGGACGAAGTCATAGACAAAATCGCGTATGAGCATGACGCGCAGTCCCGCCGCACCGCCACCAACTATTACGGTGCAAAGGGCAGCCTGATGCACAAGACGGTTACCGAATACACGGAAGACGGAAAGGTTTCCTCTGAATCCGAATATGACGACAGCGGCAAGCTGACCGGAAAGACCATCTACAAATATGACGGCAACAAAATCAGCGAATCTCACTACGACGGCCAGGGCGCACTGCTGACCCGCCTGATTTCCATCATGCGGAGCGACGGCCGCCCGGAAGAGATAAACGGCTACTTCGGCGACGGTTCCTTTGAGCAGAAAGAAAGCTATGTCTACCTTGACGACGGCAAGCTTGATTCCATCCTCATTACCAGCATCGACGGCAGCAGCAGCCAGAAAATCACCTACAGCTATGACAGCAACGGTGCCGTGGCAGAAATCCGCACGCACAACAGCGAAGGTGAAATCATCAACCGTGAATTCCACGAAAATGATGAGACCGGAAACCCCATTTCCGTCAAGGAATACGCCGTCACAAAGAAATTCGGAGAAACTGTAAACGAACTTAAATCAATGACAACGTATCTCTATACGTACGCAAAAGAAAACAAAGAAAACTAAACCCGCCCGGAAACGGCACCAGGGAAGCTTGAAAAACTGAAAATTTTTCAAGCTTCCTTATAATTGAAAGCGCTAAAAAGTTCAGTTTTTAAAGATTGTCCTAATCTTAGTGCTATCCCCCTCTTTAAGAAAGGCTTTTTTTCCGATATACTAAGGGAAGTTCTTCCAGAAAGCGAACGTCGCATTCCAGGCGGGCGCAGAAAGGAAAAACGGACTGCCGAGATGCATCCGGCAGCATAAAAACGCAGTGCCGCAAACGGAAGCGGCAGAGCGGGCAGCAGAACCGGTTTCTGCGCTTGCTCAGGGAACGTTCATGGACTCAATAGGAATAAAGCTTGCAGACGGTTCGTTTTATCCGATTCTGGAAAGCGGCAAGGCTGTAAAGCGCCAGCTGTCGCTGACGACGGTGAAAGATAACCAGACAACCGTACACGTTGATTTATACCGCTCCCATACCGGCTCTATGGAGGATGCCGAATATGTGGATACCCTTGAGATTGCAAACCTCAATCCGCACGGGAACGGTGAGCCGAATCTGAACCTTGACATTGAGCTTGACGAGGACAACAACCTGAGCGCCCGGATGCATGACCCGGAAACCGGAATGCAGAGCGACAAAAAGCTGCCCCTTATTTCGCGGAGCGTAGAAGAACGCAGTGCCCCGGCGAATTTCAGCATCGGTGAGGAGCAGGCTGCTGAGCAGGCCGCAGAACCGGAGCCCAATCCCTTTGATGAAATTTTTGCAGAGCCGGAAGAGTCTGTGCAGCCGGAGGAAACGCCCCAGCCCAGCTTTGAGGAAATCGTAAATTCCATTTCTGCAGGAACTGAACCGGAACCTGCTCCCTTTGAGATTTCCGAAGAAGAAGTGAAAAAACTCGACGAAGATTCAAGCACACAAACGGAGGATAGCAGCGTGATAGGTCCTTCCCCAAACAGCGAAGACTTCATCTTTGACGGCGAACCGGAAAGCAGCCCCGCGGACGAGGCAGTGGATATTGCACCGCCGGACGTGCTGCCGGAAGCTCCGGTAGAAAAGAAGCAGGACGAAGAACTTGTGCTGCCGGACTTTGACGACAAAGAATTTGAGACGGCGGAGACTGCTGCAGGGGAACAGGCAGACAGCAGCGGCATTGTGACCACCGATAATTTTGAGCTGCCCGACTTTGATGAGGCAGCCGCAAAGAGCGCCGAAGAACCGGCTGCCCCGGCCGCAGAAGCAGAAGCTCCCGCGGCAAGCACGGAAGACGCCGGCATTGCAGCTGATGCAGAGGAACTGCCGGACTTTGACTCGATCGTAGACGAAATAGCAGCACCGGCAGCAGAAGAAGCTGCACCCGCTGAAGAGCGCAGCATTGCCGACGATTTGCCGGAGCTGCCGGACATCGACGACCTTGCCGCCGAAACACCGGCAGCAGAAGAAACGACAGTAGAAGAACTTGAACCCGCCGCACCTGCTGAAGACAGCAGCGCTGCCGACGATACGCTCGAGCTGCCGGACATCGATGACCTTGCCGCCGAAACTCCGGCAGCAGAAGAAACGACAGTAGAAGAACTTGAACCCGCCGCACCTGCTGAAGACAGCA
>CADCQA010000204.1 GCA_902803415.1 uncultured Spirochaetaceae bacterium
AGCTCGAACCAGCCGAGCTTGGGGTGCTTGATGTGGACTTCGATGGAAGGTTCCGTGAAGGGGAAGTAGCCCGGCACGTATTTTACTTCCGTTGCGCCCGCGATTTCCACAGCGAACATGCGCAAAAAGCCCAGCAGGGTGCGCAGGTTCACGTCTTCGCCCAGTACAATTCCTTCCGTCTGGTAGAAATCGCTCAGGTGCGTCGCGTCAACTTTATCGTAGCGGAAGCAGCGCGCGATACCGAAGTATTTTCCCGGAATCTGTGCGTTGTGCAGCTGATGGGCGGAAAGCACGGTGCCCTGACTGCGCATGATAAGGCGGCGGGTAAATTCCGTGTCAAAGCGGTAGTTCCAGCCGCGGCTGCCGCTGTTGCCGCCGTTTTCGTGGACGGCGCGCACATTGCTCAGGTACGGCTCTTCTATGCTCTTTGCATGAGTCGGCGTTTTGATGCGGTATACGTCATGGATATCGCGTGCAGCATGGAACTGCGGCATAAACAGCGCGTCGCCGTTCCAGAACTCGGTTTCCACCAGCGGGCCGTCGAATTCCTGGAATCCGAGCGAACAGAGCTTGTCCTTGACGGATTCAAGGAACTGCACGTAGGGATTGGTGCGTCCCGGTATGATGCGTGCCGGGGGAATTGAAATGTTGTATGCACGGAAGGTGCCTTTTTTCCAGTCGCCGGACGCGAGCATGGCCGGTGTCATCTCGCCGATTTCGTTGCCGGTTATGCCTGCCTGCTTAAGGGCGTCAACAATTTTCAGGAATTCCCCGGTCAGCCGGTATGCGACGGTTTCGCGCTCAATTGTGTGGAAGGGAGTTTCGGAGACGCCGCGCTTCTTGGTAAGGCCGCCCATAACTTCCATTTCCTGCTTTGAAAGCTGTGCTGCATCAAGCAGGCCGCCTTCTGCCGCGGATGCTTTTGCAATCAGCTGCTTTGTTATGGCAAGGCGTTCGGGCAGCGGTGCCCCGGTGTATTCTGCCTTCTTTTCGGCGTTCATTTTGAGGACGCCTTCTTTGCTCAGCAGACCGAATGCGGAACCGACGTCCTTGTTTTCAAGACCGAGCGCCGATGCGATTTCCGGCAGCAGCTTGGCGCCGCTCTCCTTCAGGTAGGCAACAATGCGCTCTTCGGCGCTGCCGGCCTTTGCAACGAGCTTGCCGAAATCCGTCAGCTCGAAGTATGTATGGGGCGTGCGGGATGTTTCCGCAAGCAGCTGCTTGCCGCTCAGCCAGCTGAACGCCTGGTTTGCGTGGCCTTCCTTGTAGCCCAGCTCTTTCTGGAGCCGTGCGGAAGTCAGTTCGTCAGACTGCTTGTAGTGGAGCAGCACTTTTGTTTCCAGCGGGTGCAGGTTCTTGATAAGCGTTTTAATATCCGTCAATTTTTGTATACCAGCCTATAAACGGGCGAATTTCATGCTTCCTGCGCTCTGGACAAGCCGTGCAGGATGTATGGAATTGCCTCAAAAAAGTAAGGGTATGTTATCAAATCCTGTGGATTTAATCAACATACCCCATGCATCCCTTTCAAGGCTGCCGGGCTTCCCCGGCTTTACTGACTCAGCAGCTTACTTCTTGTAGTAGACGTAAGAGCTGTACTTTGCCATTCTCAGCTTGGTTTCAGCATCCTTGAAATACTTTGTCTTGTCCTTTGCCTTGTAGAAGTAGTGCTTGTACTGGTGCTCAGCGGCAAAATCCTGCAATACAGCCATTGCGGTGTTCATCGCTTCGCCCTGGTCATAGCTTGATGCAAGGCAGGTGTAGTACAGGCGCACTTCGTCTGTCAGCGGCGTGTACTCAAGGGTGATCTGCACGTTCTTTGCAGACGGGTGCAGGTAATCGTACTGATCCTCGATGTTGATTGTCTGTGTCGAGCGGTCTGCATAGCTGTTGGCAGCCTCAACGGTTGCGTCAGCAGCATACTGGGCAAAGACAAAAGATGAGAGGGACAGCATTGCAATTGCGATCAATGAAAGTATCTTCTTCATAAGTTTCCTCCTGGACTGATAGTCAGTAAGCTGTATACTTAACTATTTTATCAGTTTCTAGAAAAAATTCAAGGTCGGCAACATACTGACCTTCACTAATATAAATACGCGGATTGCCGATAAGTAACACTTTTCCGAAAATTTCTTTCGGTTTGTTCTTTTCGTAGATCCGCCAGTATTCCCGGACGGCATTTTTTACGGCTTCCTGACAGGC
>CADCQA010000205.1 GCA_902803415.1 uncultured Spirochaetaceae bacterium
CTTTCGGACGAATGGATGACGGATTACCGTCATAATAGTACAGCAGCGGATTGGACAAATAAGCGATTTTATGCGTGTATGCAATACAAAGCCAGCAGGCATAATCTTCAATAGCTTTGAAAGATGGAAAAGATGGAAAACTACATCTAGATTCACGGAATACACGGGCACTGACCAGCATCGAGCTGCATATCACCGGGTTTAAGGCATAGAAATTCTTGAATGAGTAAACGCCGTCCTTCCTATCTGTAAAAAAAAGCTCATACTTTGAGGAAAAATCTGTCTTCCATGCATTCGTACAGCATGCCAAGACTTTGTGCTGCTGCATGAAATAAAACTGGCTTTCCAGCTTTGCCGGAAACCAAATGTCATCATCATCACAGAACGCAAGCCACTCTCCTCGGGCAGCCGCCACCCCCTGTGTCCGGGCATACGCAGGAAATCCATGAGAAGGGCCGCAGTCTATATATCTGACTCTTTCATCCTGAATGGACGAGACTATTTCACGCGTATTGTCAGTGGAGCCGTCATCGCATACCAAGACTTCTACATTTCTGTAAGTCTGAGTCAGTATACTTTGCACAGCCTTCAGCAACAAAGAGGCGCGGTTGTAAGTTGGGATAATAACGGATACCAGACAGGACATTCTTTCTTCCAGGGGGACGAGAAAACAATAGGTGTCCTTAAAGAAAAAGCTTCAATGACCTTCTAAGGACGGCATACGAAGCTGCGCCGCAAGAAGCGAGCTGCAGTCGGATAGGCTCAGCAAGTATTCTACCCCAAAACAGGGGCTCCGTCAAGTTCCCAGATCAGATCCGAACCGGACTCTGAGGGGATCAATTTTTGCACGAAGCGCACCAAACCGGCTTCAGCCTTCCCTGCACAGGCGCAGGAATACGTCAGAGGACTTTACTACTTCCTCGGTCTTGCGCTTTTCCTTGCGGTACGCAGAGCTGTGCATCATGTCCGTGGAAACGTCTTCCAGGTGCTGCACCTGCAGGGCCGGCGAATAGAGCATCTTGAGCCCCGCACGCATACACTCCAGGTGCAGGATGTCCTCCTCAAAATAGAGGAAAGTCGCAGGATTGAAGGCAAGCGGACGCTTTTTCATAAAACAAGCTGAAAATACATAACAGGCACCATGCAGGACAACGCCTTCCAGTTCCTCGTCAACGGAAACGCTGGTACCGTGCCCCTTCTTCGGAAAAAAACGGCGCACCCAGCCGAACAGCGTATGGCGCAGATAATAATATGGAAAACACTTTAAAATGTGGCGGTTCCACAGGTTCATCTGCCGTACATCCTCTTCGCGCTGGCCCCGCAGATATGTTGCATCGGAAGCATAGCGGGGGTTCTGGCGGACGCCGGTGACCGGGTTGCGGATGTCGGGACCAAGTACGGCAAAGTGTGTACGTTCATACAGCGCGCTGATGGTCTGCAGAAAGGACGCCTGCTGCACAAGGACGTCATTGTTCATCACGATGATGAACGCGGGGGAACAATTGTCCCGCAGCCACACATAGCCTGCATTGTTCCCGCGCGCAAAGCCTTCGTTGCATCCGTTGAGCAGCACGTGCACGCACGGTTCCCCTGCATAGCGCTGCTGCAGGGCGGCCCCGCTGCCGTTCGGAGAGGCATTGTCCACGATAACAATTTTCAGCTGTCCGTGCGGAAAAAGCGAAAGTACCCTGTCAACGCAGGTGCAGGTCATGTCGTACGCAAGATAGTGCAGGATAACAAATCCGTAGAGCTCGTTGGTCGCTTCCATGCCGCAAGTGTATTCCCTTCTTGCAGAATATGCAAGAAGAAAATATAATGGGAAGGATGGAACAGCGTCATCCCGGCAGGGAAATCAGGAAAATCACCTTCCTCACGGGGCATGCATGGAAAAGCAGAAGGCTCGGAGGCTTTCATAAATTCGCAGAAGAGGCCTGCAGGCAGGGAGCAGAGACCGTATTCTTCAGTTTTCCGCGCCCCTACTACGCCTGTTTCATGCACCAGGAGCTGTACAATGCAAAGGCAATCCGCGCGCTGCAGAAAGGCGTCTCGTACACGGTGCACGGCTCGCCGCTGCATAATGTGACGCTCGCCACCCTTAAAGTGCCGAATTTCTGCCGGCGGTTCCTGTCAGACGGCATGATGAACAGGCTGGAGCGTTTTTCGTTCACGCCGTTCAGGCATTTTGCACACAAGTGGCTTGACGGAACGGATATTTTTGTTTTTGAGTCGGCAGACGGCATTATTTTCATCGACCGGCTGAAAAAGCTGTACCCGCAGGCAAAATTCGTGTACCGGCCGAGCGATCCGCTCATGTACGACGGGGCGCTCAGCCGCTATGTGACGAACGAGCTGCACGTCATGGAGGCGGCAGACCTGAACATTATCGTCAACGAGGAAGGACTTGCGCTCTACCGCAGGAAAATTCCCGGTTTTGACGAACACATCCGCTGGAAACTGCTTTCCAACGGGGTGGACATCATTTCCTATACAAAAACGTATCCCGTGCCGGAACTGCTTGCAGGGCGTACGACGGTACTCTACGTAGGCGCATGGGCTGTGGAATGGGAGCTGCTGTACCGTGCAGCGGACGAGCTGCCGGACTGCGGCTTTGTGGTGGTCTGCCCGAACTACCCGGACGGCGCCACGCTGAAGGAAGCCCGGCGGCACACAAACCTGCACTATGTTCCCGGCATAGCGCCGGAGGAAGTGCCCGCGTGGATAACGAACTGCACGGCAGTAATGGTGCCCTACGTAACGGACTTCTACAAGGACAGGCCGCTCGGCATTACGGCAAAATATTATCAGGCGATGGCGGCAAAGAAGCCGATTGTTGCCTACTGTGACACACCGCGGCTGAAAGATGCGGGCGTTGCGGTTACCTACACGTATGAAGATTTCATTGCTGCGGTAAAGGAAGCCGTACAGCAGAAGGAATGCAGCTACAGCTTTGATCTTGCGGGGCGGGACTGGGACGACGTAACGCAAAGATTCATGCAGCTGCTGAAGGAGTTATGAGCCATGAAACAGAAGACCCGGAACCTTGTGAAGGAATTTTTTTCTTTCAGGACAGTGCTCGTGCTGTTCTTCGCGGCATGCCTGTGCTGCACCATCCCCGCAAGCAGGGACGACATCATGGCGCTCATGGAGCACATCATTGCCCGCCCCCTGAAAAACCTGCAGAAATGGAATGCAGTCATCACCTACTCCATGCGCTTTTTTGCACTTGTGGCAGCGGCAGCATATTTTTTCATCTACACAAAGAAAGGCAGGGAATTCTCCGGGGAAGCCTGGAGCCGGCTCCGGCAGCCCTTTGCCGGGCAGGAGGGGCGCA
>CADCQA010000206.1 GCA_902803415.1 uncultured Spirochaetaceae bacterium
ACATGCGGCAAAGGAACACGGGAATACAGGGAAAATGCCACGCAGAAAGCCTTTAAAACGGACATACTCAGCATACCTCCTGGGAAAGCGGCTCTGGGATACAGCGGTACGAAGGTTTTCCTTCTTCAAAACGCACCTCATAGCCGCAGGCAAAATCAGGCTGCCACTCATAGCGGTTCTTTGCTTCCGCAGGAAACAGCTCCTGCATGATTGCCGCTACAGGGCCGCCATGGGTAAACAGCGCAAGACCGGCTTCCGGCATGGCACGCAGTTCCTGCAGTGCAGCAAGCACCCGCTGCACCATGCCGCTGCCGCTTTCGCCCCCCGGACAGGGCACCTCCATGCCGGCACCTGCTATCCAGCGGCGGTAGTCCGGGCGATGTTCCAGTTCCCCGTGCGTGTAGCCTTCAAAGGCCCCGAAATCGATTTCCCGCAGGCGCTCATCAGCACTATGCGGCAGGGCACCGTAGAGCAGGGAAAGCGTTTCTTCCGTACGCTGCATGCCGCTGGTCACAATGCGGCAGCCGGAAATATCCGGGTAGCGGAAGGACTGTTTTTTCTGCTGCAGGAGCAAACGCCCCCGCAAAGAAAGCGGAACATCGGTACTGCCGCAGTAAGCACGGCGTTCATTGCATTCCGTCATACCGTGGCGGAACAGGTAGAGGCGTACCATCACTGCAAGTCCTCCGCAATGCCGCAGAACAGCCGCGTCACATGCGAGCGGCGTGCCAGTTCCTGCAAAAAGCGTCCCGTCTGCTCCCTCCACGCGCGGTCTTCTGCAGAAAGCGGAACAATGCCGCAAAAAATATCATCACAGACAAGCACCGTTCCCGGCGGAAAGTCACAGCGCGGTTCAATACCGTGCCGCAGACAATAGTACACATAATTTTCAAGATGGCTGATGCAGGGAAAACTGAAATCAGGCGCACTGCTGCGGGAACAGCAGTATATGTCTGTATCACGCAGCTGAAAGCGCTGCTTTACGAATGCGGTCTTCCCCTGCCCTGCACCGCCGATAACCAGATGCAGCTGCATAGCGTCCTCCTTTGCCTGCGGAAGAAAAGCCCGCAGGCTATCTGCCCCCGCATGAATGACAGGAATTCCAGCACAGACTTCTACAATTCCGTCACAGCGGGCGGCAACATCCCGTTCAAGTTCTGCAAGCGCCGTGCGGTACTGCAGCGTCAGGCCGTCATACGATTCTCCGTCACTGAAAATACTGTCGCTCACAAACACGCCGTCGCCACCATGCTCCGCAAGCAGCGCAAGTTCCCGGGAAAGGAAAGTCCCGGCATCAGTGACCGGCGGTTTTCCAGGGGGAAACATAGCCTGCGCAAGCAGCGCCGTCAGGCTGTCCAGCAGGAACACTGCATCCTGCGGAAGCGAACGCCAGCCCGAAGCAAAATCAGCGCCGCATTCCACCGTTACAAAGCCGAGCCCCGCACGCTCCGCAACATGGCGCCGGATACGTTCCCGGTCCTCCTCGTCGGCAGGAACCATGGTGGCAAGGTAATACATCGGCCGCCCCCGGGCAAGCTTACATGCAAGTTCCTGGGCAAGGTGCGATTTTCCGCTTTTGCTTCCGCCGCTCAGCAGTACTTTCATCAGGACGGCGTCCCCTGCCCGCGCAGTCCGGCAAGATACTCATCATTTATGTCTGCCTGGCGGAACGTTGCCATCTGCGTCATCAGGGCACAGGCAGCCTCTACAATACGGAACATGAGCGGGCAGCCGCTGCCTTCCCCCAGGCGCATGCCGAGCATGAGCACCGGCCGCAGCTGCATGGCTTCCATGGCGCAGGTGTAGCCGGGTTCCGCAGAACAGTGCGACGGAATAAAATAAGCGCGGGCCGCCGGTGCCAGACGGTATGCACAGAGCGCAGCAACGGCCGAAATGTAGCCGTCGATGACAGCCGGAATACGGCAGCGGGCAGCACCAAGGAACACGCCGCACATAGCAGCAATGTCCAGTCCGCCCACTTTGGAAAGCACATCCAGTACATCATCGGGACGGGGAGCGTTGCAGCGCACAGCCTGCGCGATAATTTCTTTTTTGTGGGCAAAGGCTGCATCTGTCAGACCAGCACCACGCCCGGCCACCGCAGCGGGGCTCAGTCCCTCCAGCACAGAAAGCACCGCCGCGCTCGTAGTAGTGTTACCGATTCCCATTTCCCCAACGCCCAGCAGACGGATACCTTCCGCAGCTGCCTGTCCGGCAAGTTCCATGCCGGCGAGTACAGCACGCACGGCTTCGTCCCGCGTCATTGCCGGACCGCATGCAATGTTTGCAGTGCCGTGCTCCCTGATTTTCCGCCGGACTATCCCAGGAACTGCGCTGTCACCGTTTATGCCGACATCAACAACCTGCACGTCGTCACCAAAGCGCGCCGCAAGGCAAGACATTCCCGTTACCCGGCGGGTCATGTTTTCTGCCTGCTTCATAGTCACAGACTGCGGCGTGGAAGAAACTCCCTCCGCAACGACCCCGTTATCAGCGCAAAGGACAACAACACGCTTCTTTCCGTCAGCATAGGCAATGCTGCCGCTTATTCCGGCAAGCTGCACGGCAAGTTCCTGCAGGAAGCCCATGCTGCCCGGCGGCATGGCAAGAGAAGCCTGATATGCGCGGGCGGCTTCCTGTGCAGCGGCATCCAGCGGAACAATCCCCGCGATGAGGGAATGAAGTTTTTCTTCATTCTGATTCATCAAGCACCTCCCTGACGGCTGTAACGAGCCGCCGGTTCTCGGATTCCCGGAGCACGGCAATGCGGTAATCGAGATCGCCCAGGCCATGGAAGCCGGCACTGCTGCGGATACAGATATTTCGGCGCAAAAGCCCTTCGTCGAGGCGCCGGGGAGCCGTAAAAAGCAGGAAATTTGCCGTTCCCGGATACACCGTGCAGCCGCATTCGCTGAGACCGGCACTCAGGAACTGCCTGCCGCCCTCAACAAGG
>CADCQA010000207.1 GCA_902803415.1 uncultured Spirochaetaceae bacterium
GGCACTGCAGGCGGGTAATCTGGTGGCAGCGCACGGAAATTTCTTTGAGCAGGGCCGCCGGTGTCAGGCCGCAGGCATCGGTGGCGTGGGGATTCAGCTTTTCTGCCCGCTTGATTGAAGCCACCCGCACCTGAAAAAATTCATGGAAGTTGCTGGTAACAATGCCAAGGAAGCGCAGGCGTTCCATGAGCGGCAGTTCCTTGCGGCAGGCTTCGTGCAGCACCCGTGCGTTGAATTCCAGCCAGCTCAGTTCCCTGTTTATCAGTTTTTTTCCTTCCATGTTTCATCACCTTCAAGGGAATCTCGAAAAACTCCCCTTCGGTGAGCTTTCCGAGATTCCTGCGAGTTGTAAGTCGCTATAATAGCGCGACTTACAACATCGTATTTTCAAAGTTACCTCTAAAAACTGAAGTTTTTAGAGGTTCCCTCAAGTTATTTTAGAGGTACCATTGCCCTAGACAAGCACGACGGTGTAACCGAATACGTTTTCGAACAAGTCGCCTTTTTCCGCAAGCGCAAGTTTTTCCAGGTTCAGGCTGCTGTTGCCCCGGACGCGGAACGTAATGCTGTCCTTTGCCAGCGAAATGCTGAAGTCCTTGAGTTTCTGCTGGTGGCTGCGGTCAAGGGCATCGGCAATGCGCAGTATGGCGCTCAGCTTAAGGATGATAAGGCGGTTCGTGCGGGGCAGCAGCTTAATGTCCGGGTCATTCTGCGGCATTTTTGAGCCTTTGTGGAAACCGACGATTTCTGCGATAAGGGAAAGTTCTTCCCGGTTCAGCCCGAAAATTTCGCTGTGTGCAACAATGTATTTTGAGTGCAGGTTGTGGTCGTCCGCACGGATGAACATGCCGATGTCATGCAGCAGGGCGCTTACTTCGAGCAGCATGCGCACGCGGGCGTCGAGTCCCAGCTCCTGCTCCATGGCATCGTAGAGGCGCAGGCTTATTTCCCGCACATATTCGGCGTGCTTTTCGTCCCCCTGGTATTTCCGGAGCAGGGTGCGGGCGCTGGCGGTTATCTGCCCGGCGAATTCATCCTGCAGCCCGGAACCCGGTTCCATCATTCTGCTGATGAGCACGCCCTCGCGGATAGAAGTTTCCGGCACGATGATGGTTTCCACGTTCGTCAGGCTGATGAAATGCTTGTATGCCATCAGCGAAATCTGGAACGTGCTGGCTTCGCTGTAACTCAGCTTGAATTTTGCAATGCATTCTTCCTGCGTGTAGTGCAGGATTTCCTCCACGGCGCGGTCAAAGTCTTCCCGCCGGATTTCCCAGAGGAAGGTAGAAATTGCGCGCCCGCTGAACAGCGCCACGATTTTCATGTCGCTGCCGACTGCGATAAACTGCTGCACATTACCCAGGTTCAGCTCGGTGTTGAGCGTGCTTTTTGTGTTGAGTATGAATTCTTCTATAAAACGGTGTGCGTCATCAATGCTGCCCTGTATTGCGCGGGTCTGCTGTTCTATGATGACGGTTCCGAGCCGCATGCTGTGGGCGCCCACCATCTTGCCGTGCTCCATCAGCATCATTTCCGTGGCGCCGCCGGCAATCTCAAGGATGATGGAATTGCTCTGCTGCACGCTTACGCTTTCGTCCTTGAGCGTGTCGCTTACCGCTATGTACATCAGGCGGTTTTCTTCAATGCCGTCTATGACCCGCACCGTAAAGCCGGTCTTAACCTTGATTCTGTCTACAAAGGGGTCGCGGTTCGCTGCTTCCCGGACGGCGCTGGTACCCAGCACGATGGTTTCTTCGCGCCGTATGCCCCACGCCGAAAGCTGCTCGGCAAAGCGGTTCAGGATTTGCAGTGTCAAAAGCAGTGTATCGCGGCTGATGGAACCGCCGGTAAAAACATCGCGGCCGATGTTCACGGGGACTTCGCTGCGGTCGAGGATGTTCCGTTTTTTGTCTTCCGTGATTTCGGCTACTAAGAGGCGTATGCCAGTGGAGCCAATTTCGATGACAGCCTGCGGGGCTTGCACTGCATTGACTCCTTGCTGCTACAGCTTGTCGATGAGCATGGAACACCGCCCCGACGGAATGGGCAGCGTCTTTTTTTTCTGGTTGAGGATGTTTATGGTAAAGTAATAGAGTTTTTCGCTCTCCATCTGGATTTCCCAGCCGCGGTTGCTCTTGTTGCTGAGTATGGTAATGAGGTTCCGCTTGAGCGAAAGTTTCTCGATACCCATAATCTCAAGGTTTGGAATGACCCAGTCTACGGTTTTACGCGGCAGGCTGATGTTCAGCCCGATGACGTTCTCTATCATCAGCGCAATGGTCGAAAGCCCCAGGAAGTGAAGGAAGCGCTTGCGGGGAAACTGCGGCATGCTGCTCATGATGGCAGGGCCTTCTTTGGTGGGCAGATATGCTTCGTACAGGTCGCCTTTCTTTGAGGTGTCCACCGGGCTGAGGCCTTCAAGAATGTAGTAAAGGTGGCGGATGGTGCACTCGCGGGCAAGGTCGTAGCACTGGTATTTTTCCAGTCCCTTTATGACCATAAAGTTGAAGGTCGGGAACACGGAGCCCTTGTAGCCTTCGCCGTTTTCGCTGAACTGCGGGTCGTCTGCGCTGAGCGACGGGAAGGGATGGTCGGTGCCGAATGTCTTGGGGTTGCTCAGGTGCTGTATCAGTATTTCCGCGCGGTCTGCATTGGGCAGTTCCGCAAGCAGCGGCCAGAAACCGGCAATCGTTTTCTGCGGCAGCTGCTGTTCGTCTTCCTTAAGGTCGTGGTAGAATCCCGTCTCCGAGTTCCACATAAGCCCGTTGATTCTTGTCTTAAGGCTGAAGTAGAGCTTTTTGTACTGGAAGCTCAAGTCCTTGTCGTTCAGGATGTCGCCGAGCGCCGACATGTGGGCGGCATTGATTGCCATGCAGCTGTTGAAATCCACCGGATAGAAAGCCCCGTCCCGCGGTGCGTTGAACATGGTGGAACATGCCGGAGGTACTGAATACAGCCCGTTTTCTTTCCTGAACGTGTGGTCAATCCATTCCATGTACTTGCACAGAATGGGCATGACTTCCTTAACGCGGCGCTTGTTTGCGCTCTTGTGGTAGAGGTTGTATTCTGCCCAGGCAAACAGCGGCAGCCCGATGCCTTCCGGGTTCTGGCTGTCTACAAGTGCCTTATCGGTGGCAGTGTCGTATTTCCAGCGGATTGCACCGCTTTCTTCCTGCTGTGCATAGAAATAGTCAAGGTTTTTGTTCGCCGGGTAATTGCGGTTCGAATACACGAGGAAGAACGAGGAGAAAATGGATTCTGACTGATCCAGTATAAATTTGCCGTCAACCGGATAGATGAAGTAGCCGTCCGAAGTCACTTCACCTGTCTCGGGGCTTATCCAGTAATCGGCCAGCCAGTTCCAAGTTTTATTATAGATATCTACAAAATCCTGATCATAAAAATGGATTTTGGGAAAGTCGTGCTTGTTCACAATTGCTCCTGCAATAACCGGGCAAATTTCAGAAATTAAAATTTTCTGAAATTATTTCCACCAAAACTTTTTGTAAAAACTGCCCTTACGCTGTTCCATTATATCATAAAATTGAAAAAAGCGGTATAATTTCACAGATATTTTTACAAAATAAAGGCAAGGGAAGTGCCGGATTGCCCTAACTGAGGAAATCCGTGCTTCCCAAGGGGCTTCTTGCTATGTACCGCTCGTTTGTGTATCTTGAAATACGTGTGCTGCTTTCCGCTGTTCCGGGTGTTTTTCTTGAGACTTCCGCTTCTTCCGGCCGAAAGGACATCCTTTCCGCAAAATCAGAATTCCTTAAGAGGAATAATTCCCGTTCTGCTCCTGCGGAAGTGGGCATTCAGTCTTCTGCCCTGCACAAGGTTGCAGTGTTTGCCGATGCCGTCGGCGGGCGCATGCTGCCGCACACTGTTCTGGAGCGCCTGACCGGTGCCGTCCCGGAGCCGCCGGATGACCGCAATTTTACCGGTTTTTCCGTCAAAGTTGCAGAAGGCGGCAGCCTTGCCATCATGTTCCACCGGAAAGCAAAGCGCATATATATAGAAGAAATCCGCATCGAGGAGGACTGCGGGCGGCTTACCCGCACCGGCGGCAAAAAAGCCCGCATGGACTGGACGTATGCCGGCTGCCCGGTCATGCGCATCCGTACCGGCAGCGTCTTTGAGCTGGGGGAAGAAGCCGAGCTGTTCCTGCAGGAACTGTATACCCTGCTCAGCTACCTGAACCTGACGACCGCCGAAGCCGGGGAAAGCGGCGTGCGCTGCAACGCTTACGTGGCATTGGCAGAGTATCCCTCCGAGCCGGATACCTTCGTAAAGCTGCGCAACCTCAATTCCTTTAACTTTGTGCGGGATGCCGTAAACAGTGAGCTTTCGCGGCAGGAAGGAATCCTGACGTCCGGCGGCAAAGTGGCGGGAGAAAGCCGCCTGTGGAATGCGCTCCAGCACTCCACGGAAAGCTGGAAGGCGCGGGGCGGGCACCTTGTGCGCTTTGAAAAAATCATGCCGCAGGTTACCATTGTGCTGCCGGAATACCAGAGTGCGTCCGGCGGAGGAGTGGAGCTGCCGGCTGTACGGCGCGAGCGGCTTCGCAAGCAGTACGGGCTTTCCCGCCTGCGTTCTGTCTTTATCTGCGGAGAGAAGGACCGGGCTGATTACTTTGAGGAAAGCGTTGCCGCGGGAGCAGAACCGCTGCTTGCCGCCCACTGGATGGCCGGTGAACTGATGCGCCTGCTGAACCGCCAGACTCTTTCCATAAAGCAGTGCCGCCTTACGCCCGCCAAGTTTTCCCACATCATGCAGCTGCTTGCCGCCGGAAAAATCCACAGCGGCATGGCAAAGACGCTCATGCAGACAGTCTGTGCTTCCGGGGGCGATGTGGATGCGCTTGTCAAAAAGCAGGGCTTTGTGCTGCTTTCCGGCAGGGAGGAACTTGAGCCCTACGTCAGCAAAGTGCTGCAGGAGAACCGGAAGAGCGTTTCCCTGCTGCAAAACGGTGACATGGCGCCGCTTGAATACCTGACCGGCTGTGTAATGAAAGAGACTGCGGGGCGTGCGGTGCCGCAGGTCGTTAAGTCGCTGATAAAGGAAGAGCTGCACATAAGCGTTATCTATGTCCTGAC
>CADCQA010000208.1 GCA_902803415.1 uncultured Spirochaetaceae bacterium
CGGTCAGGAGCTGAAGCCGCTTCCCTTCATGCTGTGCGTTACGAACCTGATTCTGCATGATATTGAAGTTCCGAATGTCGTGAACGGAGACAGCCTGAACCGTGAGTATACGAGCATCGGCGCAAAGGACAGGGTTGACGTGATTCTCGCAAACCCGCCTTTCGGCGCGAGCGTGTCCGACGGCGTGGAGACAAACTATCCGGCACAGTTCCGAACGACAGAAAGTGCCGACCTGTTCCTGCTCTTGATGATCCGTTCTTTGCGGGACGGCGGCCGCGCGGCGATTGTCCTGCCGGACGGTTCTTTGACCGGAGACGGCGTCAAGCAGCGGATCCGCGAAGAGTTTTTGAAGCAGTGCAACGTCCATACGATTGTGCGCCTGCCGAACTCTGTCTTCCAGCCCTATGCGTCGGTTGCGACGAACCTTTTGTTCTTTACGAAGGGCGAGCCGACCCGCGAGATATGGTATTGGGAGCACAAGCTTCCCGAAGAGCAGAAATCCTATTCCAAGACAAAGCCGATTCAAAAGAGCGAGTTTGCCCCGCTCAAGGCCTGGTGGAACAAGCGTACAGAAAGCGAGCAGGCATGGCGGGTTCCCGTCGAGGCCATTGCGAAAAACGGCTGGAACCTCGACATAAAGAATCCGTTCGTCCGTGAGGAAAACGTGACCCACACGACGGCGGAATTGATTGACCTTCTGAGCAAGTCATTCAAACAGAGTGAACAGCTGCTGGCAACTTTGTCTGAAAGCATAAAATGATGTACATGTTGTATTCCACCTGATTTTTTTCTGCGAAAGCATGTGGATAGCGATACTGAAAAAAGGAGCCGGCGCTTTCGCCGGCCCCGTTGCATTTACAGCAGAAGGATTATTCTTCGTCCTTCTTTGTCCTGTTCTCCTGCTTCTCCTTTTCGAAGTAGCTGTTGAACTCCTTGTCAGACTCTGTATATTCGTTTGCACGCTTCATGTTGTCCCAGTCCGGCTCCGAAGAAGGACGGTCTGCCATGACGATTGCACAGACGAAGTAGGCGATAAGCCCCGTGCCCACGGTGCAGCAGGTGATGATTGCCCATGCAAGGCGGATGAGCGTGGGATCGATACCCAGGTATTCCGCAATGCCGCCGCAGACGCCGCAGATTTTCTTTTCCTGTGATTTATACAGCCGTTTTGTTGCCATAGTGTTTTCCTCCACTAGTGAATTTTGATAGTCACTGCGCCCATGCCGCAGTTGACTGAAAAATGATTCTGCTTCTGATCCGTGCACAGGATGGTTCCTATGCCGTCCTTCTTCAGCTCGTTCATCCGGACGTGGCCGAGCCCCACTTTTGCGGAAAGAGAATAGTCTTCCTCGCGTCCGTCAAGGTTCAGGCTCACATTGCCCATGCCACAGTCTATATTCACCAGACCGCCGAGCGTTCCGGTATAGCTGATGTTGCCCATGCCGCACTGCAGTTTTCCTGCGGTGCTGCACACCCGGTTCAGGACAATGTTCCCCGCCCCTACATCAATGTAACTTCTTGCGGAAACAATGTCTATATCCTTGGCGCTGAACGAGCCGGCCCCGATGTGCAGGCGCAGCAGGTCAAGCTTGGTGTGCTCCGGTATCTTGATAAGGATACGCGGATGATTCAGGTCGCTGTGCGCGTTGTTGTGCCGCCAGAAATTCAGCCCCGTGAGCGGGCCGGTGCTTTCCACCGTGAATGTTCCGAACGGCGACAGCCCGTAGCGGATGTCCCCGCTGCTCAGTCCCCGGTATGCCACACTGAAGTTTTCGCCCTTCGCCATGACGATTTCCGCAATGCCAAGGGAAATGTCCAGGCTGCGGACTTCATCGCTGCTGAAATTCCCGGATTCTCCGTCGGTGCCCTCATTCTGCTGCGGGCGGTGCGTAACGTCCGGCACGCTGGCGAATTTTTCCTTGATGGTCTGTGCGAGCGCAGCAGGCGAACCAAATTCCGACATCACTTCTTCATCGTTGTCGGCGTCCTCAAAATAACCGCGGTAGTATTCGAGGGCTTCCTCCTGCTCTTCCACGGGCAGCGTTGACAGTTCATGCCTCAGTTCTGCAAGATACTGCTGTCTTGTCATGTTCTTCCTCCTAACAGAATGCTGCTTATGCTTGTGCAGTAGCTCTGCCACTCGCGGCGGCATGCTTCCAGCTCGGTCATTCCCTGCGGCGTAATCCGGTAATACCGTCGGTTCCGCCCGGAAAATTCCCTGTCGTATGTTTCCAGAAGCCCGGCCGTCTGCAATCGGCGGAGCACCGGATACAAGGCGCTTTCTGACACGTCCAGCGCCTGCCTGACATCCTGCGTTATCCGGTAACCGTATGTTCCTTCCTCATCCTTTGAGACGACGGCCAGAACGACGGCATCGAGCAGCGCGGAGCCCGTATTGAACTGCATCGGCACCTCCGTTTTGCATCACGAAAAGTCACGGATGTGAGTTCTTCGTGATGAGCAATATTGTATTTACACTAATACTATACACAAAATAATATTGTAAGTCAATAGTTATTATAAAAAAATTTTTCGCTGCCCCTGTCACAGCTTGCAGATTTGTGCTATACTGGCGGCATGCTGAAGAAAATCCTTGCCGCAGCAGCAGTTCTTGTGCTCAGCCTAGCCCTTTTTGTACTCGGGGTGAATCTTTTTATGGTGCTGGGTACGCGGAAATACATTTACCGCGATGCAGCGGCGGTACCGGATCGCTATGCAGCCGTTGTGCTGGGGGCAAAAGTCTACGGCGTACGCACGGTTTCGCATGTGTTCCGCGACAGGATTGAGGGCGGCCTGGACCTGCTGGACAACGGCACGGTGCAGCGCGTCATCATTTCCGGCGATCACGGCAAGCAGTACTATGACGAGGTGAATGCCGCCCGGCTCTACGTCAGCCAGCTGCATCCGGTTGACGAAAGCCTTGTGTTCTACGACCACGCGGGATTTTCTACCTATGATACCATGTACCGCGCCCGCGACGTGTTCTGCGTGGAAGATGCGGTTATCGTCACGCAGCGCTTCCACTTGTACCGGGCGCTGTTCATTGCGCGCAGCCTTGGCATAGACGCCGTGGGCTACGAGGCGCCGGAGATAAACAGATTCCGGCGGATGCTCCATGTGCGCTGGGAAGCAAGGGAATTCCTTGCCCGCGTAAAGGCGTTTTTCTGTGTACTGCTGCATACAAAGCCGGTTTTCCTTGGGGATCAGATTCCCATCACCGGCGACGGCCGCAGCACGTGGGACTGAGCGCAGTTTTTGCGGGGAATGCCCCGCAGCTGAGCCCCGCACTCCCCCGGTTCAGGGGAGCAGCCGGCGGGCAGATCAGCCGGAAACTTTTGTCCGGCCGCTCAGGATGTTCTGGTAATCTTCGTAATTCTTTTTGAGCAGGACGGGAATATCCAGCCCGTAGGGGCACTTTTTTCTGCAGGCACCGCAGCCCGTGCACTTCAGCACATCGCGGAACGCCTGCTGCCACTGTTCCGTAAGCCACCCTGCCGACGGTGTGCGGCGTATCATCTGCGACATCCGTGCACACTGGTTGATGATAATGCCCTGCGGACACGGCATGCAGTAGCCGCAGCCCCGGCAGAAGTCCGTGCCGAATTCTTTCCGGTCTGCTTCCACAAAGGCCTGCA
>CADCQA010000209.1 GCA_902803415.1 uncultured Spirochaetaceae bacterium
AAATGCATCTTCAGAAAGCTCTGAATTTGCCTCTGAAACAATGCTTTCCACGGTTGGCAGCGGCTCTTCGGCTTCCACTGCACCGACAGGAATGTCTATGTCGTCACCAAGCGGTTCTTCGGCCGCGGCATCAGTAACGATGTCTTCTTCTGCTACAGCAGTCTCTTCGCCGGAAGCAGGATCTTCGTATGCGATATCAACAGAATCAACTGCAGTATCGGTTTCCGGGATGCTCCTGTCCTCGGAGATGGAAGCTGATTCCTCTTCGTACGCAGAAGCTACCTCATCAGACGGCAGCTCGTCGCTGGCGGGGATATCCTCTGTGTCATTCGCCGGAGCTTCTTCGGTAAATGCATCTTCTGCGAGGGCAGGGACAGCTTCCTCTTCGTACGCAGAAGCTACCTCATCAGACGGCAGCTCGTCGCTGGCGGGGATATCCTCTGCGGCATTCGCCGGAGCTTCCTCTGTGAAAGCATCTTCTGCAGGGGCAGGGGCGGCTTCCTCTTCGTACGCGGGAGCTGCTTCAGCTAACGGTTCTTCGCTGCTGGGACTGTCTTCTGCTACCGAAGCTTCCTCGCTAAATGCATCTTCTGCAGGGCCTGCTTCGGAAACAATGCTTTCCACCGTTGGCAGCGGCTCTTCTTCCTCTGGTTCCGTTGCTCCAGCGCTTTCGCTCAGGGAAACTGACTGACCGCTTTCATCTTCAATAGAATTAAGCAGTGAATCTACGTCAAAGTCATCGCTGGGGGCACTGGTGCTTGCTATCGGTGCAGAAGCTTTTTCTTCCTCCGGTTCCTTTTCATCAGTTTCCAGGGAAACGGTTTCATGCGTTGCGTCTTCTGCAGAACTGCTTTCTATGCTTCCTGCCGTGTCGTCATCGTCGGAAGAAACGCTCAGGTCAAAATTGGTCGTAACTTCCGGCCCTTCTTTAGAGATGCCTACCGTTTGTCCGACATTGCCGGAATCTTCTTCCACGCCAAATTCTGAAAGATCGACACTTTCTGTGTCTTCGCCGGATGAAGCGGGCGGGGTTGACGTAAAATCATCTATATCAACGCTTTCAGTTGCGGCGGTTTCCGCTTCACGAAGCGCCGGTTCTGCTGCTGCGTCTTCTGTATCAGCTGCTGCCGGAACATCCGCGGTGAATGCATCAAGCGCAACGTCTTCCGTTGCGGCAACGTCTTCCGTTGCGGCAACCTCTTCCGTTGCGCTGTCATCAGATGCCGGCTGCGCTGCTTCCGCGGTGTCAAAGCTGCTGGGATCCACGCTTTCTGTTGCCGCCGCACTGCTGTCTTCTTCAATGCCGAATTCTGAAAGATCCACCGTTTCCGGTGCGCTGTCTTTCTGCGGCCCGCTTCCTGCATCCGGTTCGTCAGAGAAGAAATCCGAAAGTTCTACGCTTTCTGAGGCGCCGTCATCTGAGGAACCTGTGATTGAATCCAGATCGATAAAGCCGTCATCGCTGTCGCCGGACGGTGCATCCTCGGTCTCCACTTCAAAATCATCATCAAAGGAAAGATCTATATCGAGCGGTTCTTCATCCGTTGTTTCGGTGGTACTTTCTTCTGTTGAAAGCCCGAATGAATCTGCATCAAGGAATTCGTCGAGTGAAATAGTATCATCGGCAGTATCTGCCGGAGCCGGTGTGCTCCGTTCCGGTACCGGTACGTCGTCCCCGCCGTCAAATGAGTCTGCTGAAATAAATTCGTCAAGGGAGATTTCACCGTCTTCCTGCTCGGAAGGGCTGGATTCCTCTGCCGGATGTTCCACCTCATCCTCCTGGCCGGAGGCTGCAGAATCCGGTTCTGAACCTGCCGGTGCTTCTTCCTGCGGATCATGCGGCGGTGTTTTTACCCAGACGCCATATTGGTCAAGCTCATTGTTTGTATCTGCAGAATCGCTCATAACATCCTCATCTGAAAATCTTGGGGCTGCTGCAGGCCGCTGTGCTCCTGCGGGACCCCCGCTTGAATCCGGGAACAATGCAGTTTCCGGGTTCTTCTGACCATGCGGTGCGGCTTCCTGTGTTCAGGCGGGATGCTGCCTGCATGGTACACTCCTCCTTATATCGGCAGTATTGGCATGGAATGACAGTATTATTTTAACGCAGCTTACAAAATTTTTCTACTGGGGAAATTTGCTTATATCTGCAGAAAAGGATACCGAGACTATAGCAAATGATACGATGCAAATTTCTTGTTGCGGCATGCGTGGGAACGTTTGTCTATGTGCTTGCGTCAGTTGTCTGCGGCAGAAACAGCATGTGGGCTGCCCGCCAGCTTGATGAACAGAAGCGCCAGCTGAGCATGCACACTGCCGAGATTGAAAAAACGAATGAAGAACTGAACCTCGAAAAAGTCATGCTGGAAAAGGACTTGGATGTGATTGCCGCCTATGCGCGCAGACTGTCCTATGTGGATGAAGGCGAAAAACTCGTGAAAATCAGCGGGCTCTCCCTCAGCGAGGTCTCCGTCTATGATCCCGGCACCGTCATGCTCCATAAGGGGGTGACCTGTATGTCCGAAAAATTCTGCAAGGCTGCAGGTCTTGCTGTCTTTACGCTGATATATGTGATTCTTCTTTTCCTTGATGTGACCTGCCAGGCAATCAGGGGTAGCCGGTCTTCAAAAGTCTATGACCGGACGCAGGGTGCTGTTGTGCTATGATATGCCGGAAAAGTGACCGTGCTTCCGTAGAGCTTGTTTCCTCCTGCCTGAAGCGGGGAGGCATTGCCGTGCTGCCGACTGATACCGTTTACGGGCTGAGCGGCATTGTTGATTTAAAAGATTCTGTCTGTTTTAAGACTGACCAAAGAATTCGGACCATAAAAGGCCGTGCCGAAACAAAACCCTTTATACAGCTTATTGCGTCCCCGCAGGATATCTATGCCTATACAGATGTTGTCCTGCCGCCTGCGCTCCTTGCAAAATGGCCGGGGGCGCTTACCGTCATTGTTCCTGTCAAAGCTGATCCGCCGCTTGCCGAGGCTGTTCCGTCCGTTGCGTTCCGCTGCCCCGGTGATGCGTGGCTCCGGCAAATTGTTGCTGCGTGCGCTGCTCCCATATATTCCACAAGCGTGAACCGGAGCGGCAGCCCCGTGCTGGACACAATGGCTGCCATCCGCGCGGAATTTGGCGGGGAAGTGGACTTGCTGGTAGATGACGGGGACAAAAAAGGTTCCCTGCCTTCCACTATTGTGTCGCTGCTGGACGGAAACCTTCGTGTGCTGCGGCAGGGCGCTGTTACAGTCTGAGGAGGACTGCATGAAAACGCTTATTATTCATGGTCAGAACCACCAGGGTTCAACCTGTCATATCGCCAGGGAACTTGCTGAAAAAATCGGAGGAGAAGTAACGGAATTCTTCCTTCCGCGGGATTTCGGCTCATTTTGTCTTGGCTGTATGATGTGCTTTAAGGAGTCGGAGGCAAAATGCCCGCATTATGAGTCGCTGGCTCCGATAACCCGCGCGCTGAACGCTGCGGATGTCATTATTCTTGCAAGTCCGGTGTATGTATATCATGTTACGGGGGCCATGAAAGCATTCCTTGACCATTACGGCTACCGCTGGATGGTGCACTGCCCGGAACCGTCCATGTTCAGAAAGCAGGCGGTGTGCGTTGCGACTGCGGCGGGTGCCGGTGTGAAATCCACCATAAAGGACATGGCAGACAGCCTTTTCTTCTGGGGAATCGCAAAGCAGTACAGCCTTGGTTTTGCCGTTGCCGCCATCAACTGGGACAGCGTAAGTGAAAAAAAGAAGCACCGGATAGCCGCTAAAACGACTGCTGTTGCAGAACGCATCAAACGCCGGCATGGCAGGGTTCATGTGGGCCTTAAAACAAAAGCCTTTTTTATGCTCATGCGCTTTCTGCAGAAGCATGGCTGGAATGAGCATGACGTACGCTATTGGAAAGCACAGGGCTGGGACGGAAAAGCCCGCCCGTGGAAGCAGGCTTGAAAGTTGACCGGGCTGCGCTGGCTGCCCGGCAGCTGTCAGCATGCATACGACCGTTCGTTTTCCGTGAATCCCTACACCCTAAGCACATATTGAAGATAAAATGAAGATACAGACCTTGCGTTTGTAACTGACTACCGTTCGTTTTTCTTCTGTAGGGAGAATCTGCGGCGCTTTAATCCTGCTGCCGGTTCTTGAATTCCCGCGCAACTTCCCGGTTGATGTCACGTTCCCTGATGTCCGCGCGTTTGTCAAAGAGTTTCTTTCCTTTACAGACTCCAAGTGTTACCTTGACGCGACCGTCCTTCAGATAAAAATCCAGGGGAATGAGCGTGTAGCCTTTCTCGTCCACCTTGCGCTGCAGGCGCTTGATTTCTTCCTTATGAAGCAGGAGCTTCTTTTTGCGGTCAGGGCTGTGGTTGAACACAGACGAGAATGCATATTCGGCGATGTGGAAATTCTGCACCCACACCTCACCGTTTTCTATCGTGGCAAAACTGTCTGCGAACGAGACATTCCCTGCCTTTACGGATTTGACTTCCGTTCCTTCCAGCGCAATGCCGCATTCAATTGAGTCCTCAATAGCGTAGTTGAAATGAGCCTTTCTGTTCTGGGCTATGATTTTGCGTCCTTCTGCCATATTCCTCAGGCGATTCCCGTGTTCCGGGCATGCCTTTTCCAACTATATAAGATTACCCGCCAAAAGTCTATTGCTTTCCGGCGCTTTTTGAGGGGAAAGCCACTGCTCAGCGACCAGTGAGCTGTTTCCTCAGCGACCAGTGAGCTAAGTTCTCAGTGACCAGTGAGCTGCCTTCTCAGTGACCAGTGAGCTGCCTTCTCAGTGACCAGTGAGCTGCCTTCTCAGTG
>CADCQA010000210.1 GCA_902803415.1 uncultured Spirochaetaceae bacterium
CGCAGCCCTTCAATATTGAACTTACCGTCCTTGAACATGGGGAACTGCACAAACTGCGCATTGCGCCGCGCCTGTGCAATAAGCACGTAATTGTCCCAGGAAGGGTCTGCTGCAACGAGCGGCTTTGTCTCGTCCAGGAAAAGGTCTGCAAGGTAGGAGATGCCCGCAGTCAGCCCCGGCACAACGACCGGCAGGGAAAAACTTTTTCCCTTGAGCGACGGGTTCTTCTTCAAGATATTCTCTTTCCAGAATGCACGCAGGTCGGGATTGCCCGCCGTGGGCGCATAGGCAACCAGCTCGCGCGGGCTCATGCCGGGCACAACCTTCTGGATGGAAGGCAGCACTGCGGGAGTGCCGTCAATGACGGTCATGCCGATGGTGCCGTTCGCGGTCTTTCCAAGCTTCTTGGCTTCCCCGCTCTGAGCGATGATTCCTTTTGGGAAGTAAAGCCGCTGTCCCAAATCCGAAAGCAGGTCGCCGGGTGTGGTGCCTGAAAGAGTTTCGTTCAATTCCTGTGCAAGAGCCGTAATCATAATGCCTACAGTATCTTGCAAAATTTCCCGAATGTCAAGGTTTTTGCCGCATTTTATGCATATTTATGCATTTTTTATGGCAGCCGTTACATAAAAATAGCAATGGCCCCCGGCGTTTGTTACAATTCCGGAGAAAACATATCAGCGGGTTCAACAAGCATTACGGCATGTGAACGAGCCTTTTCATGTACGGAATCAGCGAAGCCACCTTTGCTGAAAGCAAAGAAATACACTTCACTTGCTGACGGGAAAATAGCACGGCGGGAAAGCATTACATCAAATTCCTCGCTGCCAAACTGATCATTACGGAACTTACATTCGCAGATGATAAGCTTCGAGCCGTTTTTATCTGAAAGCAGCACATCAATGTCGTCCTGCATTTTCCGGGCAGGATTATTGCTCCACCAGCGCCCGTATTTTTCAGGCACAAACGGCAGTTTTCCGCCGCGGGCAAGCCGAATCATATATTCAAGACAAATTTTTTCAAAAATATGCCCCATATATCGATTTATATTTTCAGGCCTGAATATTTCTTCCGCTGATTTTTCCTCACCCAAAAGCTCGTAATAACTCTTGTGCTCGAACAAAAAATCGTACCAGAATGAAAAATAATTATCCGAAATCTCGTAAACCGTCCGCCTTGAAGTTTCGGATTCCGTACAGGGAACGCATTTTTTCACGAGCCTGATTGCCTGCAAAGTAGAAAGATACTTAGAGCACTTCTGAGTATCCTCATGGATTTTCAGGGCGATGTCATTCAGCCTTGAAGCACCGTTCGCAATCGCCTCAAAAATGCTGTTATACACGGCCGGCTCACGAAGTTCCTGCCGCAAGAGAAAAAGCGGCTCATCTTTCAGGAATGAACCTTCGCGAAGGATTTTTGACGCAACATTCTGCTTGAGCGGTTTTGTACTGTCAAAAGCGTCCAAATAACAGGGAACTCCGCCAAGAATTCCATAGGCAATGAGTTTTTCTTCATCGGAATAGTGCGAAAAAAACGCCGCACTTTCAAAATAGTCAAAGCTTTTCAGCTCGATATGCAATGTAGAACGCCCGTACAACGGACTTTTGTGTGCAAGCACCTCGTCTTCCATAAAGCTTACGCTTGAACCGCAAAGAATCAGAAAAATATTTCTGTCCTTCCATTCGTGGTCAATCGTGTGCTGCAGCATGCTTTTTATTGACGGATTTTCCGAGGCAATGAACGGAAATTCATCGATAACAAGCACAATCCGCTCATTTTCGGAAGATTTCCCCGTTATGTAAGAAAATGCCGTTTCCCAATCAGAAAAATCACCAAAAAAACGCCCTTCAAAAAATTGCTGCACGGTCTTTGAAAAATCAGAAAGATTCAATGCGTCGTTTTTTTCCTGTGCCGAAAACAAAAGAGTCTTGTGAGTTTTTGCAAATTCTTTTAAGAGCGATGTTTTTCCAATCCGCCTGCGTCCGTACAGAACAAGGAATTCAAAGTTTTTTGAATTATAAGCGTCTTCCATTATTGAAAGCTCTTTTTTTCGCCCCCAAAACATAGAAATCTCCTGCAAAGTGATTTTAGATTAGTATACTCCTAAGTATAATAATCTAAAGTTTATAAAAACGCAAGAAGATTCGTATTGAACCTAATTAAGGTACTGGGCATCATTTTGAACAGCAGCTTTTTTTCATATCCTCTTCTGCAGAATCTATAGCAGCCCCAGAGTTCAGAACATACTCATAACAAGTTCGGATTGACAGTTTTTTGAAACCGGTTCATGTCTTTTCTGTAAGATTTTCCTGCCCCTCTAGAAATCGAATGAATTTATCAATATAATAGGAAAGGTTCTGAAAAAAGTACAGGAGCGGGGATCACTGATGGAAACTGCTGTTTCAAAAAATGAGCTGGATGAATGCACGCACTATATCAATGCGTGCCGGGAAGAAGCCGCAAAGCGCCTGGTGGGGCAGAAGGAAGTCGTTGACGGCATCCTGACGGCGCTGATTGCCGGGGGGCACATTCTGCTGGAAGGTGTTCCCGGTCTTGCAAAAACGCTTGCCGTGCGCACCTTCGCCGAAATTTCGGGCCTTGCATTTAAGCGCGTCCAGTTCACGCCCGACCTGCTGCCTGCCGATGTAACGGGCACGCTGGTCTACGAGCAGTCTTCGGGGAAATTCCTTGTGCACAAAGGGCCGGTGTTTTCCAACGTTGTGCTCGCGGACGAAATAAACCGCGCTCCGGCAAAAGTGCAGTCAGCCCTGCTTGAGGCCATGGCGGAACATCAGGTAACAATCGGCGAAGGAACGTTCCGCCTGCCGGAACCGTTTTTTGTGCTTGCCACGCAGAACCCCATCGAACAGGAAGGCACCTACAAGCTGCCGGAAGCCGAACTTGACCGCTTCCTGATGAAGCTTGTCGTTCCCTACCCCAAGCCGGAAGAAGAAATTGCAATTGTCCGCTCCAACGGACGGGCGCTCAATGTGCCGGTGCGGCAGGTCTTTTCGCCCGCGGTGCTCCAGAAGTGCCGCGCGGCGGTGGAAGTCATTGCCGCAGACGAAAAAATCATAAGCTACATTGTTTCGCTGGTAAATGTAACCCGCCCCGGCGCTGCTGCCGCTGAGGGCCGCCGCGATTCCCTTGCAAAGGGCAGGGATGACATAACGCGCTACATTTCCTTTGGCGCCTCTCCCCGCGCGGGAATTGCCCTGCTGCGCTGCGCAAAAGTTGCCGCACTCTTTGCCGGGCGGAGCTTTGTGCTGCCGGAAGACGTGCAGGCTGTTGCCCGCCCTGTGCTGCGGCACCGCATCGTACTGAACTACGAGGCCTCTGCGGACGCGGTCGTTGCCGACGACCTGATAACAAAAATAATTGAACTCATGCCGGTTCCCTGAGCAGGAGGCGCGGCATTCGTATGGACACAAGGACGACGCTTGCAAAAAAAGCCTGCCTCCTGCGGCTGAGCGCACTTTCCCTTGCCGAGGGCATGCGGAGCGGTTCGTTCCGTTCCCTGTACCGCGGGCAGGGGATTGAATTCAGCGGCGTGCGCGAATACCTGCGCGGCGACGACGTACGCACGATAGACTGGAATGTAACAGCCCGCATGGGGCGCCCGTTCGTAAAGACATTCAATGAAGAGCGGGAACTGGACGTTTTCATCATTGTCGATGCATCCCTTTCCATGGACTGCGGCTCAGGCAGGCAGTCGCGGCTGGACAAAGCGATGGAATGTGCCACCCTGCTGACGCTCGCGTCCCTGCAGAATGCAAGCCCCGTTGGTGCCGTTGTCTTCGGCGGAGAAATGCTGTTTTCCTGCCCTCCTGCGGGCGGCGAAGAACAGGTCCTGCTCCTGCTGTCTCAGTTTGAAAAAAAACGCAACGGGCGGAAAGGCGGAACGGCACTGGACAGCGCACTGCAGGGAGCCGGAAAGCTGCTGCGCAAACGGACGCTGGTCATGGTCTTCTCTGATTTCAGGACAGGCGACTGGCTTGCTCCCTTCGGCAGGCTCTGCCAGGGAAACGACGTTGTTGCCGCCCGCATAAGTGCGCCCTTTGACGAGCGGCTCCCGGCGGTCGGTGCAGTGCCGTTCTCCGATGCAGAAAGCGGCGGATGCTGCGTCCTGCCCACATCGTCAAAGGCTTTCCAGACTGCATGGCTTGATGCCCACCGCCAGCGGACGGCAGCGTGGCGGAAGGAATGCATCCGCCACGGGGGAATTCCCCTGGAACTCAGCACGGAACAGGATTCCGCCGCAGAGCTGACACGCTTTTTTGAAGCAAGGGAAATCCGGTGAATTGTATGGCAACGGCACATTCAGGACTTCACACTGAAATAAATAAAAAACGCCTCCGCTGCACGCTGCACACGCTGCTGCTTAGTCTTGTGCTGGTGCTGCCCGCCACCGCGCCCGCCGCTGCACAAGGAGACAGCCCCGCACAGGACGAAGTGCGGCAGGTGCTTGTGCCCCGCGAAGTTTTTGTGGGCGACCGCGCGGAACTCCGCTGCACGTTCCAGAGCCAGATGGATTTCGCTGCACTGGCCGATCCTTCCCGCGTAAAGGACGGCGCCATCCAGCTGAACACACATGCAGATGCGTTTACCCGCCACGCCGGCGATTACACGGTGGAGCTTGCCGTCCTGCAGCAGGCGGGAACAACATGCACGCTTATCATCACCTTTGTTCCGTGGAAAACCGGGCAGCTGCATTTCGAAGCCTGCGACCTGCCGGCACTCTGCGGGGCTGCTGAGCATGCAGAGCCGTTCCTCATTCACTTTTCTCCGGTGGAAATTTCTTCCCTGACCGAAAAGCTTTCCGTAAGCGCGGTGCGCCCCCCTGCCCCGCCCCTGCTGCTGCCCGGCACAAGCTATGCCCTGTGGATATGCATTGTGGTCTTCCTGCTGCTGCTTGTTGCCACCGGCATTCTGCTTGCAAAATTTTCTGCGCTCGTACGCTGTGCAACGGCAATACGGGAAAGCGCCGGATACTACTGGAATGCCCGCTCTGCCCGCAGAAAACTCTTTGCACTCGGCAGGAAAAAAAGTACCGACGTACAGTTTGCCGAACAATGGCAGGCAACCATGAGGGCCTATCTTGCATACCGCTTTGGCGTGCCCTTCTCTTCTGCCACCGCAAAGGGAATTGCGCCGCTCATCCGCCGCGTTACCGGCAACATGCTCGACATCGAGCAGGAAAATGCCGTTTCTTCCCTGACATCCCTTTTTATCCGCACGGATTACATACGCTTTGCAGGCGGCTCCATTGATTCCCGGATGCTCCCGGCGGCGGAGCACGAGGCAGTCTTTACTCCCGGCGAACGGAATTCCATCATTGCGCTCAGCTGCCAGGTCATTGCGGCGCTGGAATCTTCTGCCAAAGAAGGAGTCCCCGTATGATGGAATTCGAAAATCCCCTTGCATTCTTCCTGCTCCTGCTGCTGCCCGTGCTCTATTTCTTTCGCTTTATGAAAGTATTCCGCGGAATCACCTTTTCCCTGACGCTTTCTGACTGGCACGGCACAGGCTTTACCTGGCAGCGCGGCTCATACACGTTCCTTTCAATCGGTGCACACGTGCTGTGCGCCTGCGCGTACGCCTGTGCAGTTACCGCGTATGCAGGCCCGGTCGTGCGGCACCAGCAGAAGGTCTACGCTTCCCGCGGGGCAGACATCATGTTTGTGGTAGATACCAGCCCCTCCATGGCCGCCCGCGACATCGGCGACATGACGCGGCTGGAAGCGGCAAAACAGGCAATCCGGCTCCTTGCCGATACGGACGGCGGCGACTGCTTCGGGCTGGTGGAAATGGCGCGGGATGCAGCAGTTTCCGTGCCGCCGACGATGGACCGGAAAGTCTTCTTCGACAAAATCGACAAGCTTTTTGTGGGCGGACTCGGCGACGGAACGGCAATCGGCACGGGGCTGGGCTGCGCGGTATTCCACCTGGAACGCTCTGCCGCCCCGCACCGCTGCATCGTGCTCATCACGGACGGAGAAAACAACGCGGGTAGCATCAGCCCCTACACAGCGGCACATCTTGTGCGCGACAAGCAGATAGCGCTGTACGTACTGGGCATCGGCACGCGCGGTTCTGTTCCGCTGGAATATGTTGACCCCAAAACCGGGCACGTGTATTCCGGCTACCTGAAATCGGACTACGACAGCCAGGCGCTGGCACGCATTGCCTCGGAGGCGGACGGTAAATTCTTCAGCGTAGAAACGCTGAATGCGCTGGTCCACGCATTTGATTCCGTTGCAAAGAACGAAACGGTCGTGCAGAGTTACCGCATAAAAAATTATGACACCAGCTATTACGCTGCATTCCTTCTTGCGGCGGCATGCCTTGCCGCCCTTGCATGGCTTGTCCGCAGGGTGCTGCTGCAGGAGGTTCTATGAGATTCAGCGTTGAACGCCCCTTTGCCTTCTATGCATTCCTTGTGCTGATACCGGCGCTTGCATTCAGCATATACAAATACCGCAGGCTCATTGCCGCATTCGGCGCGGAAAATCCCGCAGGGGAAGCTGCGACTGCCGCCCGGCACCGCAGGCAGCGCTTTGTGCTGCGGACTGCGTTCAGGGTGCTTGCCGCTTCATGCTTCATTCTTGCCTACGCCGGAATTTCCTGGGGCAGCCGCTTTATGCCGGTGCAGAAAAACGGACGTGCAGTTTCCTTTGTCTTTGATATTTCCTACAGCATGCTTGCGCAGGATGCAGGGGGCGGAAAAAGCCGCCTTGCCGCCGCAGCCGACTATGCCGCGGCCCTGCTGGACAAGATGGCGGGCACAAGCGTTTCCGTGGTGCTTGCAAAAGGTGACGGAACGGTGGCAGTGCCGATGACGGAAGACACCGAAACGGTCTACGGGCTGCTTTCCTGCCTGTCGCCCTCACTGATGACATCCGCAGGAACAAGCCTTGGCAAAGGGATTTCCGCTGCAATCGCTTCATTCCCCGCGCAGTCGTCGCAGGCAGGCTGCATCTGCCTGTTCACGGACGGCGAAGAGACGGACGAAACCCTGCTCCCGGCACTGAACGAAGCTGTCCGCTACGGAATCCCCGTCGTTATCATCGGTTTTGGCGCCGAGCAGGAGAGCGAAGTGCTTGCGGGCGACGGCACCACAAAGGTAAAGACCGCGCTGCGCTCCGCCGCCCTGCAGAAGACGCTTGCATCCGTGCAGAAGCGGAACGTGCAGGAAAACCGGCAGCAGGATCTTCCTTCGGTACAGTACGTTGCAGCGGCGGAACCGGGTTCAGCTGCACTGCTGCTGCGCACCTTCCGGCTGCAGCCCGCCGCAGACGGTACCCCCGCGGACAATACTGCGCTTGCGTATGAGCTGCAGGAAGTAAGCCGCCAGAATTTCTTCATGCTGCTGGGCTTTGCGTTCCTTGTGCTTTCTTTTGTTGCCGGGGAACTTGATGTATTCCGCCGCCGCCACCTGCATACCGCCGCCGCACTGCTGCTGGCAATGCTTTTCAGCAGCTGTACACCGCAGCTCCGGAACGGCGCACGCATACTGGAAGGCCGTCTTGACTGGAACCGCAAGGATTACCAGGGCGCAGTTTCCTGTTTTCTGGACGCGTATGAAAATTCCCTGCAGGCGGGGGACAGCGGCACCGCACAGTACGCCTTGTACGGGCTTGCGGCCACCTACCTCATGCAGGACGAAGCGGCGGCAACGCTGGAACGCTTTGCCCAGATTGCCCCGGATGCCCCGGACGACGTACGCTTTGCAGTGCTGTACAACACCGGCATACTGGCACACCGCCGCGGCGACTACGAAACGGCCGCACAATGTTTTAGGGACGCCCTGACCATAGACAATTCCGATATCGATGCAAAAATAAACCTGGAGCTTTCCATCCTTGGCCACGATGCCAGGGAGAAAGCGCGGGAAAGCGCAGTGGCACCGGTCACTATAAGTGCCGAAGAGCAGTTGCTTGAAAATGCCATGTATTCTATCATGAGGGAAAAAGAGCAGGAACAATGGAAGAACCAGGAACAGGAAATGCCGGAAAGCGGCGCAACAGATTACTGAAAAGCAGCTCACGGCTTTTTCTCTGCATGATGCTGGGACTGTGCGCGCTGCAGCCTGCCCCTGCCGAAAC
>CADCQA010000211.1 GCA_902803415.1 uncultured Spirochaetaceae bacterium
GACGTTCGTTTTTTCGCCTCCGCGCATTTTTTTATGGGTATCCCGGAGCTTTTGAAATAGATTTAAAAAAGCAGGGAAAATTGCTTTCATTTTTATTTTGATTTTTGCGCAGATACGGTGTATACTTAAGGAGATGGGAACGGCAGTTTGCCGTATGTACAGGGGGAATTCCGGTTCTGCCGGGGTTCCGCCGGGAAACGTGGAAGGAGAAAATACCGTATGACAAAATCAATATCTGCACAGGGATTCTCGCTTGAGAAGGATCAGTCTGACCTTATCAACCAGAAGCTGCAGCGCATTGCGTATGCAGAGGATAAAATCGTGGATCTTATCCTCCGTGTAAAGGAGGACAAGAAATATTACTTTGATGCCACCATCAACTTCAAATGGGGCGCAAATGCTCACCTGACCAGCGACGATTTTGATTTTGCCGCCGGCCTGAACAAGCTGATGGATGTCCTTGACAACAAGATTAAGAAGGAAAAGGACAAGGTGCAGGAAAAGAAATAGGGCATCTCTAAAAACTCGCTCTTGCGACTTTTTAGAGATTGCCTGCGAATTTTAAAGCTGTTGCTTTTGAAATTCCCTTAAATTATGCAGCTGGGGCGGATGCAGCCCCGGCACATTAAACCTGTTCGGAAACTTCAGTTTCAGAACAGGTTACATTAGAATGCGATGTTTAAAATCGCGCTATTTGAGCGATTTTAAACTCGCCGACCTGAGCGGAAACGTAGTTTCCGAACAGGTCTATTCATTTCTTTGCGTCCGCAGGGCTGTTCCCTGCGGATTTTTTTTCGAAATGCCTTTGGCATGCCGGCTGCTAATCCCGCCCGTAGGATGATTCTATGTGCAGCTGCGCCCGGTACTTTGCCACGGTGCGACGTGCCACCTGTATGCCGCGTTCGGCAAGAATTTCGCTCAGTTTCTGGTCGCTCAGCTTTTTGCTGTCGCCCCGGTGCTCTTCCAGTATGGCGCTGATGGTGTGCAGCACGGTGTCCTTGCTGACGGCGCCGCCGCTGCCGGGCACTGCGCTGTTTTCCGGCTGCGCTCCGCCGGGCTGTTCCGCCGGGCTGCTGTCCGCCGGGGATGCTGCCTGCGGAAGCGGGCTTTTGTCCGGAAGCAATGCATCTGTTGCAGGCGGCATTTCCTGCGGAACCGGGACCTCCGGCGGCAGGGCGGCTTCCGGGGCGGTGGCGGCGGGGGATACGGCGGCCACTGCGCCGGTAAAGAAATATTTTATCTCGTACAGCCCCCATGCGCACTGAATGTATTTATTGTTCGCCGCGCGGGAAATAGTGGTTTCGTGCACGCCGAGCGCCGCCGCAATGTCCTGCTGCCGGAGCGGCACAAGGTGCCCCGGCCCTTTGCGGAAAAACTCGTGCTGCAGCTTAACGATAAGGCAGCCGGTCTGCACGATGGTGCTGCTGCGGAATGCCAGCATATCAATGAAATTTTGCGCATCTTTTAAGTTTTGATTCAGCATCCTGCTTTCTTCGGCGGGAAGCTTCAGCTTTTCCTGCTCCCGCGCCTTCAGGAAGGAGGGATTCAGTGCCAGCTGCGGTACCCGGCCGGGGGCTGCCCGTACCTGCCATGCGCTGCCGCCGCCGGTAACAATGCCCGCTTCCCAGTCGTCGTGCCAGTCCCCGCCGTCTGCGGGAAGCTCCTGCACGTAAAGGTCGGGGGCGATAAAGTTCGTGTAGCCGCTGCCGAAATTCCGGGCGGGGTAGGGGTCAAGCGTGCGGATGAATGTGAGCGCCTGTTCCGCGCTGCTTTCCGTGACGGGCATGTCCTGGTATGCGTCCGGCTGCGGCTGCCCGAAAAGCTGCTTTTGCCGGGCAAGGAAGGCGCTTGCCTTGCGGACGATTTTTGCTGGCAGCGGCGGCGAAAGAAAGTCCAGGTGCCCGTCCAGCAGGAAGAGCGCAAACTGGGGCGCATTCCCCCGCAGCCGGGCCTGTATCAGCAGGCTTTCCTGCACGTTGGCGGCGCAGGTTCCCACCGGATCCAGCTGCTGTACGGTGCGCATGGCATGCTGCAGGGCGGCGCTGGTCTGGGCCGGGTCGCTGCGGTCAAGGAGCGATTCGGGGGCCAGCAGATGGAATCCGCTTGCGTCAAGGTTCTTGATGAGTTTTTCGCAGAGTTCCCGCTGCACTGCGGACAGGCGCATTGCATGCAGCTGCAGCAGCAGGTGCTCCTGCAGCGTTTCCCTTTCGTCTGCGTGTGCTTCCAGCGCTGCCTGAAAATTATTGCTGGCAAGCTCGCCGCCGCTTCCTGCGGTTCCCGTCCGCGTGCCGTTCTCCGGGTTCCAGCGTTCCGTCCTGAGCCGCGCTCCGGACTCCAGCCGGTCACTCTTTATGATGAGCGCAGGGTTTCTCTCCACCTCTTCATAGACCGCTGAGTGCAGGTCATCTGAACCGAGGGAGAGCAGCTTGAGTGACTGTATCTGCTGTCCGCTTATTGTCTGCAGCAGGCTTTGGTTCTGCCGCAAATCCAAGAGTCCCATACTCTCCACTATAGCATAAAATTCAAAATGCCGGTATACTTGCGCGTATGAAAAACTTTGCTGAATTTGGCATCACGGTGCCGGAAATCCTGCTTCCGAAGGACAAAGATCTGGCTTCCTGGTGCGTTATTGCCTGCGACCAGTACACGCAGGATGCTTCCTACTGGGAGAAAGCTGCCGCTGCTACGGGCGGAAAGCCGTCTACGCTCAGCCTGATACTGCCGGAAGTCTACCTTTCGGCGCCGGACAAGTCTCAGCGCATACAGAAAATCCATGAGACCATGGCCGCATACCTTTCCGGCGGAGTCTTCGATGCTCCGCAGCATGCGTGCATGTACATAGAACGCCGTACCGGTTACGGCAGAATCCGCCGGGGGCTGGTTACCGCCATTGACCTTGAAGCCTATGACTGGCGGCCGGGGAGCCATGCGCCGGTGCGTGCAACCGAGGCAACCATCGTGGAACGCATACCGCCGCGCAAGGAAATCCGCCGGGGCGCGCCGCTGGAAAGCCCCCACATCATGCTGCTGGTGAATGACCCCGGCCGGCTGCTGGTGGAGCAGGCGGGAAAGCGTGCCCGGCAGCATGCCCCGCTCTACGACGGCGACCTGATGCTGGGTGCCGGGCACATTACGGGCTGGGCGGTCAGCAGCAGCGAAGATTTGGATGCCCTGCATTCGTCGCTTGCTGCGCTGTGGCAGGCAGGACGGCAGCCCGACGGCAGCACCTTCCTCTTTGCCGTGGGCGACGGAAACCATTCGCTTGCGACGGCAAAAGCTGTCTGGGACGAATACAAGGAAGAGCGCCGCGCCGCCGGGGAAGCAGAGTCCGTAACTGCTGCATCGCCCCTGCGCTACGCACTGGTGGAGCTGGTGAACATCTATGATGAAGGGCTGACCTTTGAGCCGATTCACCGGGTGCTTTTTGGGGCGGATGCTGCCGCCCTGTCGGCCTACCTGCAGTCTGCACTGGGCGGCACTGCGGGCAGCTGCCCCGATGCCGCTTCGCTGGAAGCAAAGGTTGCCGCTTCTTCTGCAACATTCGGCTTTGTTTTCCGCGACGGGGACGGCAGCCAGCGCTATGAGTTCCTTGAAAGTGATGTCCGGGAGCTTGCGGTGAGCCGCCTGCAGCCGGCGCTCGATTCTTTTATTGCGGGGCAGGGCGGCAGCGTCACTATTGATTACATACACGGCAGCGATGAGGTGTTCCGGCTGGGGGCAGGGCAGGGGGCCGTTGCGGTGCTGCTGCCGCCGGTGGCAAAAGATTCGTTCTTTGCCACCATCAGCGCCAGCGGTGCCCTTCCGCGCAAAAGCTTCAGCATGGGCGAAGCCAGCGAAAAGCGCTTCTACCTCGAGTGCCGCCGGATCTGATGAAAAATAGTTTTGCGGGGGAACTCCCCCGCAAAAGTTATCAGACTCCTTTGAAGAAGTTTTCGATGCTCTTCATCAGCTCTTCGGTGGGCATGGTTTTGAGCAGGTACTTCGCGGGCTTGACGGACAGGACTTTCATAACCGTGTCCTTGTCGTCTTTTGCCGTCAGGAAGATAACCGGAATGTCCGCCGTGGCGGACTCGCTCTGCAGCATCTCAAAGACCTGCAGACCGGAAATCACCGGCATCTCGTAGTCCAGCAGAATCAGGTCAACATGCTGCTTTGCCAAAAGCGATATGGCGTTCATGCCGGAATTGGCCATGAACACGTCGTACTTCTTGGAAAGCCAGTTGTTCATCGTGCGCAGCATCACGCTGTCATCGTCAACAACAAGAATGCGGCGCTTGTCCGGCAGGTTGTCCCCGAACAGGGGGTTCAGCTTTGCCAGAACGTCCTTCATGTTTACCGGGCGGCTGAATGTGCCTTCAACGCAGGGCTTGGGGATAATGGTGTGGGCATTCGTGATTTCCACATCCGTACCGATAAGGTATATGTAGTTTCCGCCGTTCGTTACCAGCTTCTTCAGGTAGTTGAGCGTTCCTTCGAACGTTACAAGGTCTCCTTCAAGGTATACGATAAAAATGTGCGGCAGGTTCGAGATAAGATCGATGTGCACAATGTCCGGCGGGGACATGATAACCTCGTAGCCTTCTGATTTGAGGCTGTTTATCATTATATTGATGAGGAATCCCTGGGATTCACTGCTTATGAATAAAATCCTTCTGTCCATAATAAAACCTCTTTCCTTTAGTATAAACTAAGACTTCAAAAAAAAACAGTTGATTTTATAACAATTTTTCAAGCTTGCCGTAATCAACCTCTGCCAGCGCCTTGCGGATCTGAGCGAAGTGCTCTTCTTCCCCGTCAGGCAGCGTACATTCCCCCAGCATGGCGGCAACCTGGTCGGCGGTCGCATAGTCAAAGGCTTCCACGCAGGTTTTCAGCTCTGCCAGAGCCTGCCGGTACTCCTTTTCGCTGATGGGCTTTTTGGGTTCCCCGCTGCCGGTACACAGCGGCGCAAGTTTTTCCCCATAGCCGCGGTACAGTTCCAGCAGGCGCGGGGTGCGCGCCGTAATTTCCGCTGCATCCCCGGCATCGCCCTTCTTTTCCATCTCTGCTGCAAAGTTTGAAAGCCCCGTGGCACCGATAAGCCGCGCGCTGCTTTTGAGCGCGTGCACAAGAACGGTGTAGTTCTTTATGTCGCCCTCTGCCGCGTACTGCTCGATGAGCGCGGATTTTTCGCCGATGGATTCGTGGAACAGCTGCGCCGTCTTGATGAACAGGGAGCGGCTGCCGCAGTTCTTGAGCGCCGCGGCGGTGTCTATGCCGTCAAGCACAGGCAGCGGTTCTTCTTCCTCCTGCTCCGGCTCATCCTCCCTGCTGACAACCTGCACCAGCTCCGGCGGCAGGTATTTCACTATCATCGCTTCCAGCTTGTTGCAGTCGATGGGCTTGGTGATGTAATCCGTGAAGCCTTCCTTCAGGTACATTTCCCGAGCGCCGTTTACTGCATTTGCGGTCTGTGCAATGCATGGCTTGTCCTTGTTTTTGTCCGTCGCCATGCCTTTGAGCGCATGCAGCGTTTCCACTCCGTCCATGCCCGGCATGCGGTGGTCGATGAAGATGATGTCGTAGTCTTCCTGCATCGCCTTGACCAGTGCTTCCTGCCCGCTTTCCACGGTGTCTATCTGCACCTGCGTCTGCTTGAGCAGTTCCTTGAAAATCACCAGGTTCAGCCTTGTATCGTCCACCACGAGTATGTGCGCGTTTGGAGCACGGAAACTTTCGCGGTATGCCTTGTTGCTTTCCAGCGACTTGCGGTAGGTTGTCATAAAGTCGCCGATGGGCGCGCGGTCAAGGACTTTCTGCTTCAGCTCAAAGGAGAACTCGGAGCCCTTGCCGTATTCGCTTTCCACGTGCAGCTTGCTGTCCATCAGCGCAAGCAGGTCGTGCACGATGTTCATGCCAAGTCCCGTGCCTTCGATGCGGCGGTTGCGCGATTCCTCCAGCCGCTCAAATGCCTCGAAGAGCCGCGGCAGGTCTTCCTTCTTCATGCCGATGCCCGTGTCCTTGACGCGGAAACCGATCATAATTTCGTCGTTCCCCACATCCCGCCATGAGAGATCCAGCGTAACCGAGCCTTTTTCCGTGTACTTGACGGAATTGGTCAGGATGTTCGTAATACACTGCTTGATGCGGATTTCGTCGCCGTAGAGCAGGTGCGGCATGGTGCTGTCCACGTTTATATTGAACGAAATGCCCTTTTCCGCCGCGCGCTGGGAAATCATGTTCATCAGGTCGTTGAGGGAGGAACTCAGGTCGTATTTGACCGGCAGGATTTCCATCTTGCCGGATTCAATTTTGGAGAAGTCAAGAATGTCGTTGATGATGCCCAGCAGCGAGCGGCCCGCGCTCTGAATTTCTGTGGCGTACATAAGAATCTGCTTGTTCGTGCTTTCGCGCAGAATCATTTCGTCCAGGCCGAGCACCGCGTTGATAGGCGTACGGATTTCGTGCGACATGTTGGCAAGGAAGGCCGACTTTGCCTTGCCCGCCTCCGTTGCCACCCGCAGATCCTGCTCCAGCTGCTTTTCTCGCTGCACGTTGTCGATGTAGTCGGTGATGGTGGACGACATCGTAATCAGCGCCTGGTACAGGTCGGTGATTTCGTCCTTGGTGGATATGTTTATGGTTTCCAGGTTGAAGTGCTGCCCCTTTCTGCCGTCAATTGTGCCGTGGGTAAAGTCGTCAACGGCAACCGCCAGCAGCTTGATGGGGTTCACGATGGTCAGCTGCGCGTAGAAATTTGCAACGATTGCAACGGGAATGGCGATGTTGAGCAGGCTCAGAAGCTGCTTTAAGTGCATGGCCTGCTCCAGGGAAAGCCGCATCAGGACATCCTTGTGCACCATTTCCGGAACTGCTTCCACAATATGGGCTGCGTCCGGGCTGTGGTTTGAAAAGAGTATGAAGATGAACATGATGACGGAAATGATGATTGCCGAGGTTTCCGCCAGGATGAGCAGCAGGATTTTCCTGCCCAGGTAGTTGTGCAGTTCCGTTTTCTTCAGGTGGGTGCCGGCGCGTCCGTGGCGGGCGTTTATGTAGAATATGCCGCTGTAGAAATACGAAAGCACCCTGTCCGGCGCGTAGTTGAAGAAGAGGTAGCTGAGCACCGGTATGGCTATGGCATTCGGCAGGCAGATCAGCAGGATCTGGAAGGTGCGCAGGAGGTTCGGCACGTATCCAATGTTTACGCTGTCTGTGATTCCAAGTGCTGCACTTGTTGCCAGCAGCTGTACCAGTATGGCTCGGAGCGTCCCCTTTTTGCTGAGGTACCAGCGCTTGCGCACGGGAAGGAATGAAATGATGGACGCGATGAGCACCGGGGTTGTCATGTAGTACGTTGTTGCGTTTCCCTTGATGGTGCAGAAGATAAGCAGGATGAATTCTATGCACATGGCAACCGGGGAGCCGCAGAGTACTGCAAGCATCATGGCGGGGAATATCTGGACAGCCCACAAAAAGCCCTTCCCCGGATCCAGCACGTTGATGCCGCCGGTACACAGGTAGTTCAGCAGGAGTCCGAGCGCATAACTTGCGGCGAACGTGATGGCGTTTGAGAGGAGATAATGTCTGTACTGGTCTTTCTGAATGATAGAATCCATCTATTTTATAGTATAATCTGAAAAGTTTGCGCTTACAAGCTTTATTTTTTGTGAAAAGCTGTTTTTGCGGGGAGGTCCCCGCACCCCCGTGGAGTTAGGGGAGAAAAGGCCCCCTACTTCCGAAGCGAGGGCCTTCTCTCCCCTAAAACCCCTCTCATCCCCGGCACGGTCCGGGGCTTGCAGCCCCTTGGAAACCCTGCTTTAGTTCTTCCGCGGGCACAAAAAAAAGGCATCCGGATGACCCAGATGCCTTTTCGTTTTCAGTTTGGATTCAGCCTGCGCTTAGCAGCAGAAGGGGTTTTCGTCCTTGTAGAGGACGCCCTTGGGCTGGTTGTAGGCGATGTCCGCGATGTTCAGGTACTGGAAAATCGTGTACAGAGCCTTGCCCACGTGGCCGAATGCCACTGCACCGTGGTGCGGGTAGTGCTTGCTTACCAGCACGTGGCTGTAGAAGCGGCCCATCTCCGGGATGGCGAACACGCCGATGCCGCCGAATGAGCGGGTTGGGACCGGCAGGATTTCGCCCTGTGCAATGTATGC
>CADCQA010000212.1 GCA_902803415.1 uncultured Spirochaetaceae bacterium
GACTTTTCGGGCGACAGCGCCAAAAAGGAAGCGCACTGGTCGCGCGACAAGAACGTGCGTGATGTAATCATGCACCTGTATGAATGGCAGGAGCTGATGCTGAAGTTCATCAGCAGCAATGCGCAGGTTCAGGATAAGAAGGGCAGCATTGCTTTCCTTCCGCCGGAATATTCCTGGAAGACGTACGGTGCAATGAATGTGATGTTCTGGAAACGCTGCCAGGATGTCAGTCAGGAAAGCGCCCTTGCAAAGCTTGCTGCCACCCACGCACAGGTTCTGGAGCACATCAAATCCTACAGTGACGAGGAACTTTTTACGAAAGGCTTCTTTCCGTGGACGGGGAATGTTGACCTTGGTTCATACTTTGTGAGCACCACATCCAGCCACTACGACTGGGCGCTGAAGAAACTGAAGGCTCACAGGAAGAACTGCCGGGGCTGAACCATGAAGTGCTGCATTGATTCTTTGTATATCTGCGTTGAAGACATGGAGCGTGCCGTCCGTTTTTATGAGGATTTCTTTGAAATGAAAGTCTCTGAACGGGGCGGTACCGTCAGCTGCTTTGAAATCGCTGCGTTCCGCTTTAACCTGTTTGCCTGCAATGCGGTCGGGGAAAAGCATACGTTCGGAAGCAACTGCCTTCCCAGCATTCATTTTGACTCGCTGGACTCCATGAACCGGAAGCTTTCTGGCAAGGAAATCTGTTTTCCCCTGACAAAAATCGGCAGGAACTGGGTTGCGGAATTTGTCGATTCTGAGGGAAATCATATTGAAGTCTATACGGCGGCGGTATAGCCATGCATTTTGTGGACGCAAAGACAATACTGTCGCCCCGCAGCATGAACATCTACCGCGGCTGTTCGCACGGCTGCATTTACTGCGACTCTCGCAGCCGGTGTTACCGGTTTACGCATGCCTTTGAGGACATCGAGGTGAAGCGGAATGCACCGGAGCTGCTGGATGCGGCGCTGCGGAAAAAACGCCGTCCCTGCATGATCGGTACCGGCTCGATGGGCGACCCGTATATTCCGGCCGAAAAGGAGCTGTGCCTTACGCGCCGCTGCCTGGAGCTGATCGGGCGCCGCGGTTTTGGCATAACTGTCCATACGAAATCAGACCTGGTGCTCAGGGACCTTGACCTGCTTGCGGACATAAACCGCAGAAGCAAGGCTGTTGTGCAGATAACGCTTACGACTGCTGACGATGCGCTCTGCCGCCTGGTGGAGCCGGGTGTCTGCCCCACAAGCCGCCGCACCGAAGTTCTGTGCGAGTGCAGGAAACTCGGCATTCCCACGGTTGTGTGGATCTGCCCGCTGCTGCCCTTCATAAATGATACGGAAGAAAATATTGACGGACTCGTTGACTGCTGCGTCCGTGCAGGGGTAAAGGCGGTCATCTGCTTCGGCATTGGACTTACGCTCCGCGAAGGAAACCGCGAATATTTTTATGCTGCCCTTGACCGCTCATTTCCCGGCCTTCGGGAACGCTATGTCAGGACCTTTGGCAGCCGCTATGAGGTAAACAGCCCGGACGCCCGGCGGCTTTTTTCCCGCCTTGCTCAGGCCTGCCGCCGTCACAATATCATGTTCGGCGGCGAGTCTGTATTCAGGTGGATTGAAGCCTTCCCGGAGCATCCGCTGCAGCCGGAACTTTTCTGAAGCCGCAGCGCTGCCATGCAGCCGGCACTGCGGTTTGCAGATTTGGCCGGATTAAGCCAGCCGCTGGATGAGATAGGGCAGTGCCTGCTCGAACTTTACGCCGTACCAGTGATCCTTGTCGCCTGCCGTGCGCTTGATTGCCTCCACAACAACGTCGGCACCAAGGCTTGCGGCTTCAAGCAGCGTCTTTCCGCGCAGGAGCGCACCTGCAACTACAGAAGCGTACAGGTCGCCCGTTCCGTGGGAACTCACGGCCTGCTTTTCGTTGAAATAGTATTCGGTCTTTGCGCCGTCGTAGACCGCAATGCCAAGCTTTGCAGCTTCAAAGCTGACGCCCGTAAGAATCACGTTCTTTGCACCGAGCGCATGGAGGTCGCGGAGCATCTTTTCAATGAATGCCTTGTCGTAGCCTTCTGCAACGTAGGGCTGCCCCAGGAGGAATGCTGCTTCCGTAAGGTTCGGCATGATTACGTCGGCACCCTTGCAGAGCTTTTTCATTTCCTGCGGGAAATCCTCGCCAAAGCCGGCGTACAGTTTTCCGTTGTCAGCCATCACCGGGTCAACGATGCGGAGTGCTCCTGCCCGTGCCGTCTTTTCCATGATGTCAAGGATGTGCGGGATCTGTGCCTTTGAAACATAACCCGTGTAGAATGCATCAAAGCTGACTTTTTCCGTGAGCCAGCGCTCAAGAATCTTGGGCATGTCGTCGGTAAGGTCGTGGAATGTCCATCCTGAAAAACCTGCCGTGTGGTTTGAAAGCACAGAGCTCGGCAGTATTGCGGTTTCGATCCCGCACGCAGAGATGACAGGGAGTGCCACGGTAAGGGAGCACTGCCCGACGCAGGAAATGTCCTGAATGGTAAGAAGTCTTTTGTCCATATTCGGCCTCGCTTTTATACGGAAAGCCAAGAGCGTTCGTTCCTCCGGCTTCCCTGAATGAAGGGCTTTCAAAACTCGTCTGACTTTTAAAAGTCCCTCGAACTTTGTTCTGGGGTGCACTATATCGCGTATCTGGTATTAGTGCTATATTCAAAATTGAATAAGTTTTATATAATCAGATTTGAGAAAGCTTTGGGGCTGAGCGGAAGTTCTGCCCGGCTTTCCGGAGGAAAAACAGATGATTACGATTGATTTTGGGCAGCGGGGGAATCGTACGCTTACGGAATATGTGTATGAATCGATAAAGCATCAGATTCTTGCCGGCCCCCTGCGGGAGGGCGAGCGGCTTCCGTCAAAGCGGGCACTTGCCCTGCATCTTGGGGTCAGCGTGATTACCGTGCAGAACGCCTACCTCCGGCTGATTGACGAGGGGTATCTGTTTTCCATTGAAAAACGGGGTTTTTTTGTGTCCGACATTGCACGGCACCTGCATGCGGCGGATAAAAGCGGTATGGAAGACGCTGCATCTTCCGCGGTAAACGGCGCGGGCGGGGAAGCCTTTTTTGCGGATTTTACCAGCAATGCGTCGGCTCCCGGAAAATTCCCGTTTACGCTCTGGGCACGTACCATGCGGCAGGTGCTGAATTCCCGTGACGAGAAGCTGCTGCGGCGCACGGATGTGTTCGGGGCCGTGGAGCTCCGGCGGGCAATCTGCAGGCACCTGAAGGCATTCAGGAACATGGATGTGTCGGAAAAACAGGTTATCATCGGGGCGGGGACGGAATCTCTGTATTCCATGCTTGTTCAGTTCCTTGGGCGAGAGGGCGCCTTTGCGGTGGAAAATCCCGGCTACCACAAGGCGGGTGAGATTTTCAGGCTGAACGGGGCGGCCTGCGTTCCGGTGGCCATTGACGCACAGGGAATGAGCGTGGAAGCCCTTGAGCTGTCCGGAGCAAGCGTTGCTCATGTGTCGCCGTCGCACCATTTTCCCACCGGCATCACCATGAACTATAACCGGCGGACAGAACTGCTGGCATGGGCCGGCCGCGCCCCCCGCCGCTACATCATCGAAGATGATTATGACAGCGAATTCCGCTTTACGGGTAAGCCGCTCCCTACGCTGCAGAGTATTGACAGCAATGCACGTGTAATTTACATCAATACGTTTACCAAAACGCTTTCGCCTTCGTTCCGGATAAGCTACATGGTGCTTCCCAGAAAACTTACGGAAGATTTCGCGGAAAAGCTGGGCTTCTGTTCCTGCCAGGTGTCTGGTTTTGAGCAGTTTACGCTTGCACGCTTCATCGATGACGGAAACTATGAGAAACATATTAATAAGATGAAAAACTACTACCGCAGCCTCCGCAACAACCTTATCACGGCGTTCTGCAATTCAAGACTTGTGGAGCAGGGGGCCATTCACGAGGAGAATGCCGGGCTGCATTTTCTTCTGACGATGAAGACGGGCTGCAATGCGCGGGAACTGCAGGAAAAATGGCGGGCTGCCGGCATCAATATCCCGCTGCTTTCCGAGTTCCAGTACGGGGGCTGCCGTGCGGCTTCCGGCAGCAGTGACAGCTTTGTGGTAAATTATTCCGGCATTAAGCGCGATGCCGTGGCTGAAATTGTCAGGCGCATGAGTTCCGCCCTGTACGGGGAGTGAGTGCATGCGCTGCACGCCCGTTCCGGCTTATTCTTGCGGAAGCTCTGCTGCCCCGCCGCCTGTAACAGAGTTCGCCGGCTGGTAAACCCTTACATAATCGACTTCCATCTGGCAGCGTTCCAGTGTTTCCGGGATGTCCCCGCCCAGTGTGCCGCCCATGGCCAGGTTCATGATGATATAAAAGGGCTTGTCGAAGGGCCATGCAGCCCAGGGCTCCGTTTCGTCATGGGGATTTTTGTATGTTGTTACTGCTTTTCCGTCATAATACCACGTGATGGAATCTTCCTGCCAGAGAACGGCATAGGTGTGCCACTTGCGCGCATCAGCCATCTCTACAAAGCCGCTGTGCACGGCGTTCCCTCCGGAGCCAGCCTTGCAGTGAACCGTGCCGTATGCTTTTTTGCCCCATGTGCTGCTGGCGTATTCCATGACATCTATTTCACCGCTCCGGGGCCATTTTCCGTACGCGGAGGACTGCGGCATCATCCACAGTGCGGGCCAGGAGCCCTTTTCCACCGGCAGCTTTGCGCGGAATTCAATGTAACCGTATGTAAAGTTCTGCTTGTAACTTGATATGAGGCGGGCACTTGTCCATTTGCCGTTCTCATTCTTTTGGGCGACAATCTTGAGCGTGCCGTCGCTCACAAAAGAATTGGTCCGTTCCTTTGTGTAGGTCTGCCGCTCCCCGTTGCCCCAGCCGTTCCCGCCCAGGTTGTAGTCCCAGTTTTCCGGATCCGGGGTGCCGCTGCCGTTGAACTCGTCTGCCCAGACAAGTTTCATTTCCTGCTTTACGCTTTCCGGCCTAAAGTCTTTCTCCCGGCTGCCGCAGGAAAGAAGGAAACTTGAAAGTACCAGGGCTGCAGCCAGCGCTGCTGCTGCCCGTTTCATCGTTTGTTGTTTTGCCATGCTGTACAGTATATGCCATAAATGCTGCTTTGCAAAGTGAGCGTTCAAATGTGCCGCCGGTGGCTGCCAAGAGGAGCCCTTTTAGCATGCATTATACATAGTCCAATGGCAGTACCTGGACATCTTCGCTCAGAAACATCTGTTTCTCACATTGACATAATATTGTTCCAGTCCGCATATTCTTTATCTGGCGGACAACAGGGAAATGCTTTGCCATTGATAGTGCAGGCTGCGCGGATTTCTTTATTTCAACAGGAAATAGAGAGTCGTCTTTGTTTATCAGCAAATCGATTTCTTTTTGATTGCTGTCGCGATAGAAAAACAGGTTTCTTAAATCCTTACCGGAATTAAAATAGCTTTTTGCAATTTCGCTTATAGCAAAGGTTTCAAAGAGTTCTCCGGACATTGCACCATTCATTGCTACTTTAGGGTTATCCCAGCCGACAAGATAACAAACAAGCCCCGTATCATTGAAATAAATTTTAGGAGTTTTTACAGCACGCTTTAAAAGATTATTCTCATATGGGTGCAGAAGGAAAATGATTCCTGATGCTTCCAGAACAGAAATCCAGCTCTGCACCGTTTTAAGTGAAACGCCGATTGTATTTGCTATGTCCGCTGCGTTGAAGAGGCAGCCTGTTCTGGCAGCAAGTGCGACCATAAATGTATAAAACAGACTTTCGTCTTTTACATTCATAAGATTGCGGACATCTCGTTCTATATATGATTTTACATACGAGCGATAAAACAGTTCCCACTGCACGCCGCTATGACTTAGTTCCGGCATTGAACCCTTAAAAATATCATTCCATATATTATCATTTTGAAAAAGAAACTGTTTCCTTGTTTGTATATAATTTTCATCGGGAATGAAAGGCGTAAAAAAATCTACATTATATTTTTCGCGCAAAGATAAGCCTTGTAACTCCAAAATCCC
>CADCQA010000213.1 GCA_902803415.1 uncultured Spirochaetaceae bacterium
AAGTTCTGCAGGTAACGGACGGTTCTTCCGTCTTCCTTGGAACTCATGGCATTCCTGATAAAATACACATTCCGGCTGCCGTCCACATTGTTCAGGGAGAAATACACATTGTGGCTGCGGGCAAGCAGCTCTATGTTCTGCGTCTCATCGATGAAGAAATACTGGTTGCAGAGCATTTCCTGCGCAAGATTAAAGAAGCGCTCCACGTCCGGGTCTTTCAGGGCAGAATCCCTGTGCTTGTTCTTCAGCTCAAGGAATATATAGTAGGCTTCCACGCAGTCACCCGCCATAAGCTTTTCGTAGCCTTCCTTCTTGCGGGCAAAATAGTTGCGCACGTCGTCATTGTCAAATCCGCCGGGCGTCTTCAGGTGATTCCACGAATCCTGTGCAATGGAACGTGCACCGTCGATATTCGTGTCGGAATCTTTTTCGCAGACCTCAATGGCAAGCGTTGCCCAATAGTGCGCGCTGAACCATTCCCCTGCATCAAATGCTTTCCGGGCAAAGTCCATCATCTCGCCGGCGGGATGCCGGAAATCTTCGGTGTGCAGCGGCAGGTTTGTTTCTTCGATTGTCTTGATGCTGCCAGTACGGCGCTTTTCGCCCGTCTGCAGCTCAAGGCGGTCCTTTGCCAGCTTGCGCAGGGTAACGGCTTCTTCGTCCTTCGGCGCAATCTGCACGGCGCGTTCGGCATACAGGTAAGAAAGCTCGTAGTTCTTGTCCGCCATAAGCTGCCGCGCATTCTTCAGGTTCAGCGCAAGGTCAGCAGGCCCGGCTTCCAGCGCCTTCAGCCGTTCCTGTGCAAGCGGACGGAAAATCTCTGCATTGAATGCCAGAATCAGCACAAAGACAAGGGAAACAATCATAACGCCCTTGTAGCGGTCTATCATCGCCGGTGAAAAACGGTGGCGGGAATTCTCCGTGTTGTGCTGCCACTGCACGGAACAGGCAACCGTAAAGCCGCTCAGGAAAATTGAAGGAAGCAGCATGAGGAACCAGCACAGGCCGCGGAAGAATTTGTACGAAGAAACATCCGCGGGGATAAGTTCCGGCACATTCCGGTAGATGAAGGTCACGCCGATGCAGCAGGCAAAAATAATCGCAGTATAGGCAATCAGTATAGTGATGACTTTTTTCATAAGGACATTTCTCCAGATTCCGGATCCAGCTGCTTCCTGTGGTTCAGCTCAAACACAAAGCCCAGCACGACAAGCAGGATAAAAACAATGATATTGCAGAACACAACCGGAAGATTCCCCACCGCCGCCATTTTCTTGAACAGTCCGATTTTGCCGAACACGCCGTTGACCGCATCCGTCACGCTTATGAAGGACTTGCTCGTATAGCCCTGCAGGTTGAACACAACAACGCCGATTGTTACGCAGATGGCAAGCATGACGTTCACCAGGCGCCATTTTGAAACATAGCGCAGGCCGAACACCGCAATGAGCGCCAGCCCCATGGAAGAAAAGCACAGCCAGTAGCCGCGGCCCTGCGTGGCGCATTTTTTCAGGATGACGTTCAGCGCAGCGAATTTCTGCACAAGGATGCCCAGCACCGGCGGCATGTCCAGGGAGCCCTGGATAAGGGTATCCGTAAACTGCGAGTGGCTGCGGGACAGCTCCAGCCCGCTGAACGTGTAGACGTCGGAAACATTGTTTTTGGCGGTATCCATGCAGATTCCGGTAACGGTACCGGTACCAGCGTTGTTGGCGGCAGCGTTATCGCCGGAGGCAGTAATTTTGGCATAGTAGAACACCTGGTCTCCGTCCGGCCGGAAATACGAGGCAGAAGGAAGCCCCCGCACTGCCGACGGTGCATTTGCATCATACAGTGCAACGTCCGCCCGCACAACCCGCGGAATCAGCAGGAGCCACAGGCACACGGAAATCAGCCCGTACACGACCATCACGGCAAGGGAATCCGCCGGATGCCGCACCAGGTTCAGCACCATAAGAAGCGAACCGAACATGAATACAAAAGGAGTGACCACAAACAGCCCTTCCAGAAACAGATTCATATCGAACAAAAGCGACTGGCCTGCAACCATATTCTCGCACAGATTGTACAGCATATAGATAATGCCGAAAACCAGGCAGCTCAGGACAGAGACGCATATAAAATAGAGAACCAGCCGAAGCGATGATAATAAACTTGCCTTTATTTCCATTAATTATAAGAATATCACTATTACAGGTAAAAAACAAGGGAACTTTGAAACTGGCTTGCAAAAACGACGTATCCGGGGTGCCCATACACCGCATATACACCCGTTCCACACAAGTTTTCCACAGGTTCCCACCATACCGGGGGAAAAGAATCCACAGAGGCCCAGTAATTGCATATATTACGTCGAATTAAGAAGGGCGCTGGATTTAACAATATAATTATTTATATTACAAAGAATTAAAATCAAAACTTCTTGCCGTTGGGAAAGTTTCCGGCGGGCAGACAAAAAAATCCTGCAAAAACCGTCGGTCTTCGCAGGATTTTCGCAAGTTATCCACAAGTTTTATACAGGCTTCAGGGGAAAATGCACAGCTGCAAGCCCTGCAAGCAAATAGCGCGTCCGGGAACGCCGGAAGCCCGGTCAGCCCAGGGAAGCATGCCCGCCGTCGTCAATGGCGATAATCGATTTGCATTCAGAACAGCGGAAGCGGCCGCTTTTTACCGCCTTCAGGTGGTGGGAACAGACCGGGCAGCTGAATACCTTGGGGAACACGTTTCCTGCTCCTGCTGCAAGCTTCTTAAAATAATCCTCGGCTTCGTTCAATTTTTCCTTAAAATTGAAAAGCTGGCTGAAACCGAGCAGCTGAAACACTTCATAGACCTTCGGCTGCACGCTGAGGAGCACCAGATCGCCGCCCTTCTCTTTTACAAGCTTCAGGAAATCGGTAAAAAGCCCGATGCCCGTTGAGGAAACGTAGTTCAGGTTGTAGCTGTTGCAGATAATGTTCACGAAGCCCGCATCAAGGATTTTCCCCATCTGCTTTTGAAAATAAGCTGAATTATAAGTATCAACATAGCCGTTCAAATTCACGATGATGCAATGCGGCACATCAGGAATTTTTTCAAGATTTAACTTCAGGCTGTCGTCCTTATCATCCAGGAAACCTTTGACTATCGTGTTATCAATCATGCAAACTACCACCTTGCCCGCAGCTTCCCCACGCCTCCGATATCTGGAGAAAGCCCGTGTTATTAGACCTGTTCGGAAACTATGTTTCCGCTCAGGCCGGCGAGTTTAAAATCACTCAAATAGCGCGATTTTAAACATCGCATTCTAGTGTAACCTGTTCTGAAACTGAAGTTTCCGAACAGGTTTATTATAGAAATTGACTCTAATATCTCTATTTTATACCAATAATACCACTTAGTCAAATAAAGCTTCACGGAAAAACTTGGGAAAGCAGGAGGAAAAGAGGGGCTTGCGTGCATGCCGGCCGCTGCCTCCTTGTATGGGGATAACCGGGCGTGCATTGTGCTGTACCGGGAATGCATGGGGGAACGGGCGGCCCCATGCATGTTTGGTACCGCATGCCGGCTGCCGCTTCCCCTCATGCAGGGGACTTTCCGTCCCTGCTGCAATAGACTTTTCCCCGGCGGGCGGCTATAATTCCGGGCATGAACCTTGACAACATCGTAATCATACTGGCCCGCCCGGAAGAAAGCAGGAACGTCGGGGCCGTCTGCCGGGGAATGGCAAACAGCGGCATACACACACTGCGGATTGTGGGCAGCAGGGACAGCCTTGACGACGAAAAGGTGCGGGTCCTTGCCATTCATGCCGCCGGAATCTGGGAGAATGCGCAGTTTTTTTCTTCCATAACAGAGGCGGCTGCAGACTGCGTGTGCGCCGCGGGCACAACACGGCGGCGGGGCCGGAAGCGCAAAGGCAAACTCCTGATGCCGGAAGAATTCGCGGAGCTTGCCGGGCGCATAACAGGCAGCGGGAATGACGGCGGCAAAGTTGCGGCCGTTTTCGGCAATGAACGCACGGGCCTGACCGACGAGGAACTGCTTGAATGCACGCTCGGCGTTACCATTCCGTCCAGCGAAGAATTCGCCTCCCTGAACCTGAGCCACGCCGTGCAAATCATCTGCTACCACCTGTTCCGCGGGACGCAGGCGGGCTTTGCCGGCTACCACCCCATCCCGCTGGCACGGATGGAGAAAACCGTCGGTACCATTGCCGCAAGCCTTGGCCGCATGGGTTTTTCAGGAACGCAGGACATAACGCAGCTCTGGTCGTCCGTGCTGTCGCGCGCAGCACTCAGTGAAGGCGAAGCCCGCTGTATAGAAGAGGAATTTTCAAAGGCCGCGGGGCTGTTCGGCAAGTTCACGAAAAATGAATGTCATCCGCAGAAATAATGTCTGCCGATGAAAAAATGCACGCCCGCTTGACGATGCTTTCAAGTTCGCGGATATTCCCCGGCCACGCGTATTCCATCAGCTTGTCCACCGCGCCCTGCGAAAGCAGCTTGTTCCGTGTTTTGGCAATGCTGCGGGAAATTTCGGGAATGTCTTCCGGGTGGTCGCGGAGCGGCGGCACTTCCAGAACGATGGAGCTGATGCGGTAGTACAAGTCCTTGCGGAAGGTGCCAGCCTTAATGCATTCCTCAAGGTTGCGGTTCGTGGCAAAAATGATTTTTTCGTCGAACGTACATTCCTGCGTGCTGCCAAGGCGGCGGTAGCTGTGCGTTTCCAGTACGCCGAGCAGCTTGGACTGCAGCAGCACCGGCAGCTCCCCGATTTCGTCAAGGAAGAGCGTACCGCCGTCAGCGGCAGAAAAAACACCGTTCTGGTCGGCAGCGTCGGTGAAGGCGCCGCTCGTCGTGCCGAAAAGGTTGCTTTCTATCAGGTTCGCGTTGAATTCCGCCACGTTCACTTTGAAGAATTTTTTTGTGCGCCGCGGCGACAGTTCGTGTATCTTGCGTGCCGTCCACGACTTGCCGCTGCCGCTTTCACCCAGCAGCAGGATATTGTCGTCCGTCTGCGAGGCTTTTTTGATGCGTTCATAAAAATGGCTCATGATGAAAGAAGCGGTACTGATGCAGGCGTCCCCCGGCGGCGGGAACGGATCAGGCAGCTCAGCATCCTCTTCCGGGAACTCCGCCGCAGAGTCAGTTTCTGCGCAGATAAACTCCCGCAGCGCGCCCGCGCGGAAAAACACGTCCATCACGGCAACTTTTCCGGAAATGTCTTCCAGGTAACCGGAAAGCCGCCGGCCTTTCATCGAAAGCAGCACCACCGGAAGCCCGTAGTCCTCCGCAATAACGTGGCAGGCGGAAACGAGCTCAATCTCCTCCATGCATGCACCGTCCAGGAGCACACCGCAGCAGCCCTGCAGCGTATCAAGCGCATGCGTAAAGCCGGAAGGTCCGGCACGCTGCACGGGGAACTGCTCGCCCAGCTCAGCGCTGCACAGCGCAAGAAGGGAATCATCGGACGCAACGAGCAGCACCGGCTGCCGTTCCACCGGACAGCTCATTCAGTCAGCCCCTGTCCTTGCCGAACAGACGGTTCCAGAACAGGCAGAACAGGTACCAGAGGAAGGGGAAGACAAGGAAAATCTTCAGCGGATTATGGAAGATTTCAATCCAGATTTCCAGTCCCTTGTCAAAGGCACGCTTGCTTATGTGCATGATGCGCTCGCTGAAAATGCCGATTGCATCTCCATAGTACAGGAAAATGCTTGTGTGGAAGTGCCCGCGGCGGGCGTATGCCCAGCAGTCCTTTTCCCGGAGCCCTTCGCTCAGAAGCACAAGCGACGGCGAGGCCTTGCGGATGGCTTCTATCACGTCAGCTTCGACGGATTTGGGGTAATAGCCCACGTAGCGCCCCACCACCTGCAGGTTCCGGAAAGTCCCGTGGACGTTCCGTTCCGCCGCCATCAGCGTCTTTTTCCGTCCGCCCAGAAAATAGACGGACTTATAGTGGTTTTCCAGGATGGTCATGATGTTGATGACCGTTTCAAAGGGATTCCAGCGGTACAGCACTTTCCCATACAGGAATTTCGCGCCGAAGAGGATGCTCTTTGAAACCGGAAGTACAAGATCGGCATTCCGCACGCATTCCGCATATTCATTTTTTCCGCGGGCATGCAGCAAATCCCACACGGAAAGGAACATAATCTGCTTCGGCCCCTCCTTGACGACAAGGCGCAGTATTTCCTCCTCAAAATCCTGGGGCATACAGATGTGCAGCGGCACACCCAGCAGCGTTATTTTTTGAACTGCCATACTTTTTTCTCCACAACAGCGTTCTGCAAAGCCGCAATGCCGTACAGGGCGGCGGTTTCGCAGCGCAATATGTTTGTCTCAAAATGCACGGGAACAAATCCGTGCTTTTGTGCGAAGTCCAGCTCCTCCGGGGAAATGCCGCCTTCCGCCCCAACCATGAGCGCGGCGGATTCCACGGGGCCAGACGCAAGGCTTTCCGCCACGGCGGCATGCAGCGGCACCGTTCCCCGCACCTGCTCGTACAGCACAACGGCCGGGGATGCCGCGCCCGCACGTTCCTTCCACAGGGCACAGGCTTCTTCCAGCGTCATACACGGGAAAACCTCTGTGTCCACGGGGGAACCGCTCTGCTCGCGGGCTTCTGTTATGATGCGCTCCCAGCGCCCGTCATCAGGGCCGCTTTTCCGGCGGGCGCTTTCCACGTTGCCTGCCTGACAGAACGCACCGGCAACGGGAACAACGGCACGGACACCGCATTCCACCGCCTGCCGGATTATCAGATCCATTTTTGGGGGCTTTGCAGCAAACTGAAACAGCCAGAGTGAACAGGACGGCTGCTCCGCGGCAGGGAGCGCCTTTGCGGGGGAAGGAGCGGCTTCTGCCGACACATCCGCCCCTGCGACGGTCAGCACCACCTGCCGCCCGCCGGGGGTAATCCGGGCAACGGTCATCTGCTGCAGGGCGCCGGAAGGCAGCCGCACGTACAGCATGTCCCCCGGTTCCACCCGGAGCACTGCACTCAGGTAGCGGCTTTTTTTTCCACCCACGACAATGCAGCCCGACTCATCGGGCTCCACTTCCGCTACGAACTGGCGCATTCCGTCAGTTCTTCAGCGCCACGGAACCGGCTGCATTTTCAGCTTCATCCGCCGCCTGAATTTCCTTCAGCGTCTTTGTCGTCGCCATAAGCGATTTGAAATTCTCGCTGCGGAAAATGTCAAGCGCAGCATTCAGCTGCAGGTCATAATCAAGGTCATAGAGGCGGGAAGGCCGTGTCCGGTCAACCTCATTGCGCACAACCTTACGCAGGATGCGAAGGTCCATGTTGTATTTTGACTGCAGGCGCACGGCATACGCACCGATATCATCGTCCGTCATGCCGGGGTGCTGCTCCACATACTCAGAAACTTCGTCGCTGGACATCAGCGCAGAATACGCCTTCTCTTCCTCATCGGTGAAATCGGCGTACTTTACCTCGCGGTCAGGCGGAATGCCAACCTTGTCGATGTTCACGTCGCTGGGAGAATAGTACTTGGCAACCGTAATCTTAAAGCCGTCGCTGTCGATGAGCGGCGTCGGCACCTGCACGCTGCCCTTGCCAAAGGAACGCTCGCCCACCAGATAGGCGCGGTGGGAATCCTTAAGGGCGCCCGCAAGAATTTCGCTTGCACTTGCCGAGGCGCGGTTTATCAGCACGATGACCGGAATGTTCTTGTCAACCGTGGTTTTGCGGGCGCTGGCGGTATACACGCTGTTTTCGTAGGCCAGGCGGCTCTTTGTGGCAACGATGGTGCCGCTGTCTATGAACTTGTTGCCGATGTCCACCGCCGCAGAAAGCAGGCCGCCGCCGTTGTTGCGCAGGTCAAGGATGAGCGAATTGTAGCCGTCCTTCTTGAAGGAATCGAGCGCTTCCTGCACGTGGTCAACCGTAGTGGTAGAGAACTCGGAGATGCGGATGTAGCCCGTATTGCGTATCATGCCGTACTTGACCGTGGGGTTTTCAATCAGGGCGCGGACAAGTTCGCAGTCAAATTCCATTTTCTTGCCGCGGCGGATGGTTACGGTTACCGGCTCGCCGACGGTGCCGCGGAGTCTGTCCAGAACATCGTTCATCGAGATGGTAGACGTGTCCACGCCGTCAATGCGGATGATTTTGTCGCCGGGCTGAATGCCCGCCCGTGCTCCCGGGGAATCGTCTATCGGCTGGGAAACCTCCACATAGGCAGGCTTATCCGGCGTGTTTTCCGTGGGCTTGGTGATGGAAAGGCCCACGCCGCCGAAGGAACCGGTCGTCGTGTCGGAGATGGTGCGCCAGTCATCCTTGGACATATAGAGCGAATAGGGGTCATTCAGGCTCTGAAGCATTCCCTTGAGCGCACCCTGGTACAGGACTTCGGGGTCAACTTCATCTACATAATTCTGCTGGATATAAAAATAGAGCGAATTGATAATCTCCAGATACTGCCGTTCCTTCACGCTCTTGACGGAGGAAGTGCCGGACTGGGACTGGGCAAAGCACTGGGATGCACCTATTGTGAGCAGGAGCAGCTGCACAGCCATCATAAAAGCTTTTTTCACCGCTTTTACAGAAAACAGATTTCTATCCATGCTTTCTATAATACGTTGTTTTTTATCTCTATGCAAGAGTAAGAATAATATGATATAATCAGAGTATGCAAATAATACCAGTTGCAAGCGGCAAGGGCGGCGTCGGAAAGAGCCTCCTGAGCGCAAACCTTGCCATCGCGCTCGGACAGGCAGGGAAAAAAGTTATTCTCGTGGATCTGGACCTTGGAGCATCGAACCTTCATCTGGTCATCGGGCAGACGGCGGCAAAAGCCGGCATCGGCACCTACCTGACCGGACAAAGCACGTTCGAGGAGCTTGTCCAGCCGACAGACTACAAAAACGTCTATTTCATAGCCGGAGATTCGGAAATTCCCGGCCTGACATCGCTGAAAGCGGGCAAGAAGAACGACCTCATCAAGAAATTCAACAGTCTGGACGCAGACTATCTGATACTTGACCTGGGAGCGGGAACGCATCTGACCATACTGGACATGTTCCTGCTTTCCCCGCAGGGCATTGTCGTTACGGCGCCTACCGTTACGGCAATCCTCAACGGCTACCTCTTCCTCAAGAACGTGATGTTCCGCATGATGTACAACACCTTCAAGAAGGGGTCCCCCGCGTACAGCTACCTTGAAACACTCAAAAAGGACAGCTCTTCGCTGCAGCGCATGTACATCACCAACCTTCTCGGCACGCTGGAAGAGAAAGACCCCAAGAATACGGCGCTGTTCAAGATGCGCATGGAGAAATTCCATCCGCGTCTGGTGCTGAATATGGTGGATGACCCCAAGGATGCAGACCGCGCCATAAAAATCCGGCGCTCCTGCCAGCAGTACCTTGGCATAGACATCGAGCACCTCGGCATACTGTTCCGCGACACCATGCAGGACAGGGCGCTCACTTCACGGCTGCCCGTCGTCGTCTACAAGCCGCAGTCCATTCTGGCGCAGGCAATTTACCGCGTGGCGGAAAAAATCATACAGTCGGAGACCATTTCCTTCGACGACGACTACGACATTACCCAGAATGCGGACGCATCCTTCGAAAATGCAGCAGAAGAAGCCGCCGCGGACTTCCACACCAGGATGTCCTACGTGGAAGAGCTTGCCGGTACCGGTGCACTTTCCGTCGGGGAGCTTTCCGAGCTTATTGCTCAGCAGCAGTTTGAGCTGACCAGGCTGAAAAATGAAAATAACCTGCTGAAACGGAAGCTGGTGAAAGCGGTACAGCAGGGCTTTAAGGTCTGATCATGAATATGCTTTACATCCACTATCCGTCCTGGATTCACCCGGAACTGTTCCCCGGACTGCCCGTCCTGGGGCTTATCCGGTGGTACGGGCTGATGTACGTCTGTGCATTTGCAACGGCGTTCTTCATCCTTAAAAAAGAATTTAAAGAAGGGGCGCTGGACACGGCGGGGCAGAAATGCACCGAAGATGACATTTTCAGCTTCCTGGCATGCGGCATTGTGTTCCTGCTCATCGGTGCCCGGGTGTTTTCGACGCTGGTGTACGACACAAGCGGCATGTACTGGAAAAGGCCGTGGCTCATCTTCTGGCCCTTTGACACCAGCACCCGCGAATTCACCGGATTTGCCGGCATGTCCTACCACGGCGGCTTTATCGGCGGGCTTATCGGGATGATTGTGTGGTGCAAAATGCACCGGCGCCCGCTGTGGCCGTGGATAGATGCTATGTGCGTTGCCATTCCGCTGGGCTACACCTTCGGGCGCCTGGGGAATTTCCTGAACGGCGAGCTGTACGGCCGCATCACCACCATGCCGTGGGGCATTGTTTTCCCGCGCGCCGGTGAATACGAATCCTTTTCCACCAGCCTTCCGTGGGTGCAGGACTTTGCCGCCCGCTGCGGCATGGTCATCGGGGAAGGCCAGCGGCTTGTCAACCTGCCCCGCCACCCCAGCCAGCTCTACGAAGCATTTTTTGAAGGCGCTGCGCTCTGGCTGCTTCTGTGGGTGCTCCGCAAGAAAAAGCCGTTTGACGGATTCCTTGGCTGCATGTACACCATCGGATACGGCTTTGTGCGCTTTATAATAGAATATTTCCGTGAACCGGACTCAGACCTGGGCTTCCGCCTTTCCCCGGACGGCAGCAACGCCCTGTACCGCAACACGTCCCTGCTGAACATTTCGACGGGCCAGGTGCTGTGCTTCCTCATGATTACCGGGGGACTGATACTCATGCTCGTCCTCTGGCTGCTGAACAGGCGGCACAACACAGCTGCCGCCCGCTGAACCACAGCCTTTAAAAAACAAACGGCACCGTCCTATCAGACGGTGCCGCAGTCAGCCAGCAAGCCCGGCCGGAAAACCGATGGCTCCCGGCTGTGTTAGATTTAGGCCTGATGCTGGGCTACACAGGCAGAAAATTCGTCAGCAGTGGCAGTACAGCCGTTCGCCTTAAGAAAATCTGCAAGGGTGCCGCTGTCAACGGCACTTTCAAGGGCAGCTTCCAAGTCTGGAGCCGCTATTACTTTCTGGTAAAATTCCTCTGCATTCATGCTTACCTTCCTTCCTATCATTTGTATTCTATTGCGGAGCCAGGAAAAAAGCAAGAGCTTTGCAGCCCCCGAACGGCTTTCTGCCCCCTGAAACTTCCCCGCACCTTAAATTTCGGCAGAAACGCACCCGTTTTTAACGGAAGCGGCTGCAAAATACAAGACATCTCGAAAAACTGGAGTGTTTCGAGATGTCCTATACGCTTAATGGTGGAACAGCCTGACTCCGGTGAACGCCATCACCATGCCGTACTTGTTGCACACCTCTATCACATTGTCATCACGGATGGAACCGCCCGGCTGAGCCACGGCGCACACGCCGCTGCGGTGGGCACGTTCAATGTTATCCCCAAAGGGGAAGAACGCGTCGCTGCCAACCGCAACGCCGGAATTCTTTGCAATCCATTCCTTGCGGGCTTCGCGGGTAAAGACTTCCGGTTTCCGCGTAAAAAACTGCTGCCAGACGCCTTCGGCAAGAACATCGTCATAATCGTCACTTGTATAGACGTCAATTGTATTGTCCCTGTCCGGACGCTTGATGTCATCCCGGAACGGCAGGGAAAGCACCTGCGGACTCTGGCGGAGCCACCATTTGTCTGCTTTGTCACCGGCAAGGCGCGTACAGTGAATGCGGCTCTGCTGCCCCGCACCAATGCCGATTGCCTGGCCGTCTTTTACGTAGCAGACGCTGTTGGACTGCGTGTATTTCAGGATGATAAGGGAAATGAGCAGGTTATCCCGGTCTTCGGGGGAAAGAGTCTTGTTCTGCGTCACGATATTCTGCAGGCAGGCATCGTCGATGCGCACAAAATTGTGCCCCTGCTCAAAGGTGATGCCGAAAACCTGCTTGCGCTCCAAGGCTTCGGGTTCGTAGGAAGGGTCAATCTGCAGGACGCAGTAGCCGCCCTTCTTCTTCGCCTTCAGGATTTCCAGCGCATCGTCGTCATAGCCCGGCGCGATAATTCCGTCCGAGACTTCCTTTTTTATGAGCAGCGCAGTTGCCTTGTCGCAGGTGTCGCTCAGCGCAATAAAATCCCCGAACGAGGACATGCGGTCAGCACCGCGGGCACGGGCATACGCACAGGCCAGCGGGGAAAGTTCTACACCGTCATCGATGCAGTAGACCTTGCGGAGCGTGTCAGAAAGAGGTCTTCCGACGGCCGCCCCTGCGGGTGAAACATGCTTGAAGGATGTGGCAGCAGGAAGTCCTGCCGCAGCCTTAAGTTCCCTGACCAGCTGCCAGCCGTTCAGCGCATCAAGCAGATTGATGTAGCCCGGCCTGCCGTTCAGCACGGATATCGGCAAATCACCGTTTTCCATATACACCCGCGCCGGTTTCTGGTTCGGGTTGCAGCCATACTTTAACTGAAGTTCTTTCATACCTGCAATCATAGCGCAAAAGCACAAATCTTGCAAGGAAAGTACCTCAAAAATCAAATTTTTCCGAAAAGCAGCAGCTGCCCCAGTTCTGCCAAGGAAGACACGATGCAGCCTGCACCCGCAGCCTCCAGCTCGGGACGCGTGCCAAAACCGTAGAGCACGCCCACGGAATCCAGGCCGGCCTTGCATGCACCGGTCATGTCAAAGCGGGTATCCCCGATCATCACGCAGGAGGCTTCCTGCCCCGTAAGCCCGTTTTCCGCAAGCACATAGCGGATAACGTCAACCTTGTCCACGCGGCCCTTTTCCTCAAGGTCGCTGCCGCCCACAAAGTCAAAGAGGCCCAGCATTCCCTTTTCTTCCAGAATGCGGCGGGTGTAGACTTCCGGCTTGCTTGTGGCAACGAACACTTTTCTGCCCGCCTGCCGCAGCGCGCCGAGCAGTTCCACAATACCGTCGTAGGGCTGCGCCTCGAACATACCTTTTTCGCTGTAATAGCCGCGGTATACCTTCATCGCCGGAACAATGTCTTCTTCCTTCAGCCGGAACACCGAAGAAAAACTTTCCCGCAGCGGCGGCCCGATCATCCGGTCATAGACCTCCCTGCCGGGAATGTCCGGGTGATACACGGCGACCACGCGGTCAAAAGAATTGCGGATGCCCTCCGAGGTATCCATTATCGTCCCGTCAAAATCAAAAAGGATATTTTCATACAAACGGCCCAAAAGTTCCTCCTCTTAAACGAAGCAGCGCGCACCGGCACGGGCACCGGAAGTGCATTTTTGCCGCACGCCGCACCTTGCGCCGCATAGTATAGCATTGACGGCACTGCGCTTCAATGCTATGCTCTGATGCAATGATATACACCGTCACTGCAAACCCTTCACTTGACTACATCGTGGGCGTACAGAACTTTACCGCCGGGGCAACGAACCGCACCTCCGGCGAAATGCTGCGCGCCGGCGGCAAAGGCATAAATGTTTCGCTCGCGCTGCACCGGCTCGGCATTCCCAGCCGAGCAATAGGCTTCAGCGCCGGCTTCACCGGGCAGGAAATCGAACGGCAGCTGGCAGCGCAGGGAATTGACGCCGCCTTTATCCGCGCGCAGGGCGGCTGTTCCCGCATAAACGTAAAAATCCGTTCGACTGACGAAAACGGCACCGTGCGGGAAGAGATGGAAATAAACGGAAGCGGCCCCGCCATCACGGAAGCCGACTGCGCAGCGCTCTGCAGCAGGCTCAGCTTTCTTGGCGAAGGCGATTTCCTTGTACTTGCGGGCAGCATTCCGGCTCCCCTGCCCAAGACATTTTACCGCAGGCTGATGGAGCAGCTTGTCAGCAGGGGCGTGCAGTTCGTTGTGGACACCACGGGCGAGCAGCTGACGGAAACGCTGGTCTGCCGTCCATTCCTTATAAAACCGAACAACCATGAACTTGGCGAACTGTTCGGCACGCATATCAGCACGCCGGAAGAAGCCGTCCCCTGCGCGCTGGAACTCCGGAAAAAAGGCGCGCGGAACGTCCTGGTTTCCCTGGCAGAAAAAGGCGCCGTGCTCGCAGCAGAAGACGGCTCGGTGCTCCGCCGGAACGCGCCGCCCTGCACGCCGGTCAATTCCGTGGGCGCAGGGGATTCCATGGTCGCCGGTTTCATTGCCGGGTGGCTTGCGTCCGGGGATTTTGCACAGGCACTGCGCTACGGGGTCTGCGCGGGAACGGCAAGCGCCGCCTCCGGGGAACTTGTCGCCCGGGATGTGTTCGACAGGCTCCTTGCGCAAACCGAAGCGGAAACGATTTAAGTCATTTTTAACGCGATATTTCTCTTTGTTTCTCAAATCAGGGAATCAGCATAAAAAATGCGCGGAAGTGAAAAAACCAACGGTGTCGGGCATTTTTTCACTGGGAGCGCATATTATCTTATGCTGAGTCCCTGGTGAAAACGCATGGTGCCCTTTACAATAATCAATTTATATCTTATTATAGTGGGTATGGCTATGATTACCAGTCAGCAACTTACGAAATACTATGACCAGTATCGCACGACGGAAGTTGTGTTCACAAAGGATATTATCCGCACCTTGGCGATGGATCCCCGCCAGCTTTACGTTAAATGCTCGGAAGGTCAGTGGCCGTGCATTATCAATTCAACGTCCTTTGCCGGTGCCCGCATCATCATCGGGACGAAAGGTGCAGCATACCAGCAGATGACCAAAAAAGATCCGCCGGTGATGAGCCTTCGTTTCTGTTTTTATCAGCCGGACGGACAGACGCTCAGCTTCTTCATATCATGCAAAGTCGCCAAAATCATGCCGTACATGAACAGCAACGAGCTTGCCATTGTAACGCTTGACTATACGCAGCGTCCGCCGGACGACCTGATTGAAATGCTGGGCAACCTGCTCGACGCAAACATAAACGCAGTCAAGCGGAAGGATGAGCGCATTCCTATCAACCCGGATTCACGCCGCAAGCTCGGCATCCCCAAGGATGAATGTATCATCACGGTGCAGGGCGTTCCGCGCCACTGTATCCTGCGCGATATATCATTCGGAGGAGCAAAGGTTATCATTCTTGGCATTGCACAGTTCCTTAAAGGCAAGGAAGTGCAGATGAGCCTTGAATTCGAAGAACCGCACGAAACAATCCAGCTGAAAGGCACAATTGTGGACATTGCAGCCGTGGAAGGCCGCAAGGACATTGTGGCAGCAAGCATACAGTTCCTTGAGCAGACCGTGTCTCTTTCTTACAAAATCCACATCAACAACTACCTGACGACGGCCCGGAAGAACGATCTGGTTTCCGCGGACGACGCACAGTCGGCAGCAGCCGCAAAATAAAAAAATTGCCCGGAAGCATGGGGCGCCCGGTTTTCCGGCCGCAGCCCTGCTCCCCGCGGCACCACCACAAGGATTACGCATGACCCCCAAAAACCCTCTGGACTCCGTTTATTTTATCAAGCTGCCGGAGGGCTTTACGCTCTCCGACCACGCCATGAACATTGACCCGGCAATTCCGCTGCCGGTGCAGAAAAAGGACGGCGACGCCCCCGGTACCTTCGATACCTCAGAACTGACGCAGGAGCAGATTCTGGCCGGCATCCTGACGGTGCTTGCCTATGACCACGCAAACGAACATCTTGCATACTACCGCAATCTGCTGCAGGAAGCCCGCCCCGGCATAAAAAAGGAACTGGCGGAAGCCGCCATCCTGAAAGCCAAGAACGAAGACTGGGAGCTGGCAGAAGAAATCTGGATGGCGCTGCACGGGCTTGCCCCGGAGGACAAGGCCATAATCCTGAACATGGCGCTCTTCTTTGACCAGCGCGCAGACAGCTACCGCCGTTCCGGCCTGCACGAGGACGCAGATGCATACGACGACAGCGCGCTCAACTATTACCGCGAAGCCATGGACAGCGACCCCGAAATCCCGGACGCTTTCTTCAACGCGGGTTTCTTCTATCTGAAGCAGCACAATTACGCAGATGCAAAGGGCTGCCTTGAAAGCTACCTTGCACTGACGGCAGATGCAAAGGACGGCGAGCTGAGCGAAAACGAGCAGTACAAGCAGCAGCGCGCCCAGGAACTGATTCACAAAATAGAAAACCGCAACCTGGAAAGCGACCGCTTCCACCACGCCTATGAACTTATAGCCGGCGGACAGGAAGAAAAGGGGCTGGAAGAAATCAGGAAATTCCTGCAGGACAACCCCGCCGTGTGGAATGCATGGTTTATGCTCGGCTGGGGGCTGCGCAAGCTGGAACGCTTTGAGGCAGCAAAGCAGGCTTTTGAAAAGGCGCGGGAATGCGAAGGCGGCGACGAAAATGCCGACACGCTGAACGAGCTTGCCATCTGCCAGATGGAAACCGGTGACCTTGACGGCGCGCAGGACAGCCTGAACGACGC
>CADCQA010000214.1 GCA_902803415.1 uncultured Spirochaetaceae bacterium
GAACCGCAGTTCTGCAGCGCAAGCGCCGCATCCATGCCTTCGATGCCCTGGAATTCCTCAAGGTCGTGCTGCTTCTTTTCTTCCTCTGCAGAGCCGTCGCCCCGCACAATGATGACCAGCTCCTTGGGCAGGTAGCGCACAAGCATTTTCTCCAGCTCAAGGCTGTCAACCGGCTTGGTCAGGTAGTTCGAAAAGCCCTCTGCAAGGAAGGCTTCGCGCGCACCGGACACGGCGTTCGCGGTAAACATGATGCACGGCGCCCCGGCGCTTCTGTTGTTGGGCAGCTTCTGCATTGCGTGGAAGGTTTCCACGCCGTCCATCTGCGGCATGCGGTGGTCGATGAAAATAACGTCGTAGCGCTTGTGCTGCACAAGCTCCAGCGCCTCCATGCCGCTCAGTGCCGTGTCCACGTGAATCTGGGAACGCTTGAGCAGCCCTTCCACCACAGTCAGATTCATCTTGGTGTCGTCGACCACAAGGATATGGGCATTCGGCGCGCGGAAGGTTTCCGCATAGGCCTTGTTGTTCTGCAGGTACTTGCGGTAGCTTTCGTTGAAGTTGCCGATTTCCTCCCACCAGACAACGCGCTGCTTGACGGCAAACGAAAAATCAGAACCTTTGCCGTACTCGCTGGAAACGTCCAGGTGGGACTCCATCTTGTCCAGCAGCATGGCAACGATGTTCAGGCCAAGGCCGGTGCCCTCGATGGTGCGGTTGCGCTTTTCGTCCACGCGCTCAAAGGCCTTGAAGAGCTTGGGCAGGTCTTCCGGCTTTATGCCGATTCCCGTGTCCTTGACCTCAACCTTAAGGTACACCGAGGCGTTGTCAATGCGGTCGTAGCCGATGTTCAGCGTAACCGAGCCGTGCTCCGTGTACTTGACGGCGTTGTTCAGGATGTTCAGCATGCACTGCTTTATGCGAACTTCGTCGCCAAAAAGCAGGTGCGGCATCTTTTCGTTCACGTAAACGTTCAGCTGCAGCTGCTTTGCCCGCGCTTTCTCGGACACCATGTTCACGATGTCGCAGATGGTGGAACTCAGCTCGTATTCTTCCGGCACGATGTCGATTTTGCCCGCTTCAATCTTGGAGAAATTCAGAATGTCGTTGATGAGCGCCAGCAGCGTGCGGCCCGATGAACGGATGCTCGTTGCGTATTCAAGGATTTTGCGGTCGGTGCACTCCCGCAGAATCATCTCGTCAAAGCCGAGCACCGCATTGATAGGCGTGCGGATTTCGTGCGACATGTTCGCCAGGAACATGGACTTTGCTTCGCTTTTCGCTTTTGCAAGCTCCAGGTCGCGGTCAAGCTTCTGCTCCATGGAAAAGCTGTACATCTGCCTGCCAAGGTTTGCATTGCCGTTGATGTAGCTCACAAACGTGATGATGAAAATCGTTATGCTGTCGATGAGGAAATATTCTTCGGGTTTGGTAATATACGACAGCACAAGCGCAACCACCATGATGGAATTATGAAAGATGAACTGCTTCCACCAGCGGTCAATAATCATGACGGGCACCATGACCCGGAAGGCAACGATGAAAATATACGGCAGGGGAACGGGATTCAGCAGCTGGATTGCCGCAAGGAACGCATAGAATACCAAGTATTCCGCATAGATGTAGGGCAGCGGGTGCTGGCGGACATATTTGCGCAGCAGGCCGAGGGCAAACACGCAGCAGGTGAAAAAAATCAGCCCGGCCACGAACAGAACACGGTAGGTTCCCTTTACCGCAGAAGAAATCAGTGATTCGGTAGGAAGAAACACAATGACAGACAGCAGCACCGTTACCCCCCAGAAAAGGAAGGTCATGCTGCGCAGACTGCTTGCGTTGAGTTCTTTTATCTGAGCCTGGTTATGCGAAAAAAATTCGCGCTCAACATCCTGTTCGATAACTTGTTCCTCCTTGCCGGGGGATTCCGGAATCCCGCCTTATTCTATTGTACCACAGATTTCTTAAAATGCAATGAGGATAAAAAAAGGAGAGAACATATAAAAATGCGCTCCCAGCGTGGAATTGCCCGCCACCGCTGGTTGTAATGCTGCGCATTACAAAGGCGGCGCCGTTCAATTTCACGCTTCCGCGCATTTTTCTCTGCGGCCCCCGTTTTTTACAGCGGGTACCAGCTTTTTACCAGCCGAGCTGGCGGCGGAGTTCCTGTACGAGCAGGGCGGAGGCGCGGCGGTGGGTACCCGGGCCCGGATGCTGGCGGGAACCTTTTTCCTCCGCGGTCTCGGCCTCCATGGACGGCAGCTTCAGGAAGGATACGGCGGCATCCCCGCTGCTGCGGGCATAGTCCTCCACGGCGGCGCGGATAGAGTCGCCAAGCTCAAAGCTGCACATGCCGTAGGTCCAGATGATGCGCGCATGCGGGTTGCAGCGCCTGAGTACGGTAAGGAAATCCACAATGCCGCGCTGCAGCAGGGCTACATCTTCAGCAAGCGGTGTTCCGTCCGCGCCGCGGCGCATGGTCCACTCCGCGCCGGTC
>CADCQA010000215.1 GCA_902803415.1 uncultured Spirochaetaceae bacterium
ACCAAGGCTTCCGGCGGCAAGGTAGCCGGCAGCAAAAAAACTTCCGCGGCACCAAAGACATCGTCTTCACAGACATCGGCTGCAAGGCAGCCAGCTGCAAAGGTTCCGGCAAAGAAAACGGTGACTGCCGCAAAAAACGCCCCTCAGCATGCTGCTTCCGCAAAGGCCTCCGCTGCAACACCCGTTTCGCCGGCAGCGAGCGCATCCCCGGCCGCAGCTGCTCCGGCTGCAACTCCGGCGGCAGCAAAGCCGCGTGTTTCTGCGGCTCGCGGGCGGGCCGTGTACGATGAGTCTCAGATAAAGCATCTTGATGCACTGGAGCATATCAGGCTCAGAAGCGGCATGTACATCGGCCGGCTGGGTGACGGTTCCAACCAGAATGACGGCATCTACGTGCTGCTCAAGGAAGTTGTTGACAATGCCGTGGACGAGTTCATCATGGGCTATGGTTCCCGCATAGACGTTGAAGTAAAGGACAACTGCGTCAAGGTACGCGATTACGGGCGCGGCATACCGCTCGGAAAAGTCGTGGAGTGCGTGAGCGAGATAAACACCGGTGCAAAGTACAACGACGACGTGTTCCAGTTTTCCGTGGGTATGAACGGCGTGGGCACCAAGGCGGTGAACGCGCTTTCTTCCAGCTTCCGTGTGGTTTCGTTCCGCGGCGGCAAATGCACGGAAGCGGTGTTCCAGAAAGGCCGTCTCATTGAGCAGCGTTCCGGCAGCCCCAAACAGAAGCAGGCCGACGGCACCTATTTTGAATTCGTTCCCGACGTGGAAATCTTCGGCAAGTACAGCTTTGACATGGAATTCGTGGAAAAGCGTATGTGGAATTACGCGTACCTGAATTCCGGGCTTACGCTCACACTCAACGGGCAGGAGTTCCGCAGCAGCAACGGTCTTTTCGACCTGCTCAATAAGGAAGTGGACGGCACCGGCCTGTATCCCATCGGAAGCTACCAGGGCGAGCATCTCAAATTCGCCTTCACCCATACCAATTCCTACGGCGAAAATTATTTTTCCTTTGTGAACGGGCAGTACACAGCCGACGGCGGCACCCATCTTTCAGCCTTCAAGGAAGGCTTTGTCAAGGGAATCAATGACTTCTACGGCACTTCCTACAAGAGCGAGGATGTGCGCGAGGGTATTGCCGCTGCCCTGCTGGTAAAGGTAAAAGACCCCGTCTTCGAAAGCCAGACAAAGAACAAGCTGGGCAACACGGATATCCGCCAGTGGATTATGGGCGAAACGCAGTCCGGGCTGGATGACTGGCTGCACCACAACCCCGACGCCGCGCGGAAAATCCAGGAGAAAATACAGGCGAACGAAAAGCTCCGCACTGAGCTGAGTGCCGTAAAGAAAGAGGCCAAGGAAGCTGCCAAGAAGATAAGTATCCGCATTCCCAAACTCAAGGACTGCAAGTTCCACGTGCAGGACGGCGCAAAGGGCGCTCAGTCCATGATATTCATCACGGAGGGCGATTCTGCATCCGGTACCATGACGCATTCCCGCGATGCCAGTACGCAGGCTATTTTCTCCCTGCGCGGCAAGCCGGAAAACATGTACGGCCGCAAGCAGAGCGACATCTACCGCAACGATGAGCTGTATCAGCTGATGATGGCGCTCGGTATCGAAACGAGCGTAGAGAACCTCAAGTACTCAAAGATTGTCATTGCCACCGATGCCGATAACGACGGCTACCATATCCGCAACCTTGTAATGACTTTCTTCCTGGGCTTCTTCGAGGAGCTGGTTACGAGCGGGCGGGTCTTCATCCTTGAAACGCCTCTGTTCCGCGTGCGCAATAAAAAGGAAAACATTTACTGCTATTCCGAAGACGAGCGCGACAAGGCGCAGGCAAAGCTGGGCAAGTCTGCAGAAACTTCCCGCTTCAAAGGACTCGGCGAAATCAACCCCGATGAATTCCGGCAGTTTATCGAACCGGAAACCATGCACCTGACGCCGGTTGAAATAAGCCAGCTCAAGCTGGTGCCCAAGCTGCTGGGCTTCTACATGGGCAAGAACACCCCTGAGCGCCGCCAGTTCATAGAAAACCACCTGCTTTCCAACGCGGATATAGACGCGTAGGGGAGGAAGAGACCATGGCTTTTGTAAAGAATCTTTTTGACAAGAATTTCATAGAGTACGCAAGTTACGTTATCCGCGACCGTGCCATTCCAGACCTGGAAGACGGACTCAAGCCCGTGCAGCGCAGGATTATGCACACGCTTTTTGAGATGGACGACGGGCGCTTCCAGAAAGTTGCAAATGTGGTGGGCCGCGTCATGAAGTACCATCCTCACGGTGACGCTTCCATCGGAGGGGCGCTCGTTGTGCTTGCCAACAAGGGCATTTTCATTGAGCGGCAGGGAAACTTCGGTAACCCGTTTACCGGTGACGGTGCGTCTGCTCCGCGTTACATTGAATGCCGCGTTCATCCGCTTGCCAAAGAATTTCTGGTGACGAATCCGCACGTAACGCACTACGTGCCCAATTATGACGGCCGCAGCCAGGAACCGGAAGTGTACCGCGCAAAAATTCCCGTGGCCCTCATCATCGGAGCAGAGGGAATTGCCGTCGGCATGAGCACAAAAATCCTGCCGTACAATATCCGCGAAGTGCTGGAGGCGGAAAAGCATGCGCTGCGCGGGGAACCGTTCAGCATTTTCCCGGACGTGCCCACCGGCGGGCTCATTGATGTGTCAAACTACAACGACGGTAACGGAAAAATTGTTACGCGCGCCGTCTTTGATACGAGTGACGAGAAGAAAATTGTCATCACCGAGCTTCCGCTTGATTCCACGTCGGACAGTCTGCTTGCCTCCATCGAAAATGCATACAAGGCCGGCAAGATAAAGATAAGTTCCATCGATGATTACACGACCGACCACTGCCAGATAGAAATCAAGCTGCCGCGCGGCGTGTATGCCAAGGACGTGGTTGATGCCCTGTATGCCTACACCGACTGCGAAAAATCCATCTCCTGCCAGATGCTGGTCATCAAGGACAATCTGCCGCAGGTGATGACCGCCACCGCCATCATCCAGTACTATGCAAAGAAGCTTACCGCCATCATCAAGGACGAGCTGGAATATGAGCAGGGCAAGCTGACGGAGGAGCTGCATGCGCGCACGCTGGAGCGCATATTCATCGAGGAACGCATTTACAAGAAGATTGAGCAGATGAAGACTGCGGAGGACGTGAATGCCGCGGTGAAGAAGGGCTTTGTTCCGTTCAAGGATGAACTGGTGCGCGACGTTACCGATGACGATGTTGAGCAGCTGCTTAAGATTCCCATCCGCCGCATTTCGCTCTTTGACATGAACCGGAACCGGGAGCAGGTTACTGCCATCAACAAGCAGCTTAAGGAAATCCACCGGAAGCTGCGCCACCTGACTGACTGTGCCATCGATTACCTTGACGGCATGCTTGCGAAATTCCGTCCGGAGGATCTTGAGCGCCGCACGCAGATTGCGCAGTTCAATGCGGTGGATGTAAAACGCGTGGTCAAGCGTGAAACGCCGCTCCGCTACGACGACAAGGGCTATCTTGGTACCTCCGTCAGCGGCGGCACGGAACTGCTGCGCGTGACTCCCTATGACCGTGTGTTCATCATGCGGCGCAGCGGAATCTACATGGTCTGCGATGTGCCGGATAAACTCTTTGTTGATACCGGTATATGGTACTGCAACTATGCCGACAAGGAAATTATCGGTAAGGTGCTGTTTACCGTCATCTACCGCGACCCGCAGACAAAGTTCGCCTACATAAAGCGCTGCCGTGTCAGCGGCTGGATTATGAACCGCGACTATTTTATTGCTCCGGAAGGAATGGATGTGCTCCATGTGGACACCCGTGATAGTTTCAGCTTTACGCTCCACTACGAAAAGAAGCCGCGCATGAAGCTGAAGGCGGAGCAGTTCAATGCTGCGGACTTTGAAGAGAAAGGACTTAAGGCGAACGGCGTGCGGCTTTCCGCGCACGAAACACAATCTGTTACGGCAGAAAGCACTGCCATGCAGCCGTCGCTCCTGTAGCGCTTTCAAGGACGGTACAAGGTGAAAAGGGGACCTGACTATAAATTCATGCATGTGCTGCTGAACCAGTGCCTGCGGCTCAACATGGGCAAGACTGTGTTTGCCGTGCTTGCCTATACGCTCATCCGCCTGATGGTACTTTCGCTGGGGCTTATGCCGGTGATGGGCTCCGGGGAAGCTGCCGCCGTTCCGGTGCTCATGCTGCCGCTTGCGGGGGCGGCAGCCTTTGTGTTCTACAAGATGCTTTCCTACGGGCTGTCTGTCATCATGGCGCGCATGGTCGAAAAAAAATATGTGACCATCGGCTACCTTTTCTACGGTTTCCGGAAAGGGGCGGGGCGCATTGCAAGGGCAGGGCTTGTGTATACGGCCGCCTACGGCTGTGCAATCGCTGTTGCACTTGTGCTCCTGAAGATTTTTGAACCGCAGGTTGCCGCGCTTTCTGCGCTCGCTGAGCAGAACGGTATTCAGGGGCAGTCTGTGCCTGCGCTCCTTGTGCTTGCGTTCCTGCTGATTGTTTCCCTGCTGGAGCTGCCGTTTTCGTTCGTCTGGCTGGTCATGTACAATGATGAAAAGTCCGGGGTGCTTGCAGCATTTGCCCTTGCGTTCCGGCGGATGTGCGGGCATTTTTTCCATTTTATCGGATTTGAGCTGTACGCGGGCGGCAGGGATTTGCTTGCCGTCATTGTTATACAGGCAGTGCTGCTTATGCTGCCGCAGGGGGACGGCGTTCCGCGTTCCGTGCAGACACTGGCCACCGTGCTCGGTTTTGCCGGCCTGGTGGCGGAATGCCGCAGCATTGTGCGCCTGTACATTGCGCTTCCGCTGTACTACTACACGCTTACCGGTGTCATCCGCCCGCTCCGGGATGCCGATGAATCCGCGGCCGCTCCTGATGCCGGACAAAGTTCTGATGCCGGGGCGGCGCAGTCTGCCGGGGAAAAAGCCGCGCTTGAAGCTCCGTCCGCGCAGGTGCAGCCCAAAGACGGCGAAGAGGAGCACCCGGAATGAATGTGCTGCTGGAGCATGCACAGGCTGAACTGGTCGTGAAGAACTCCCGCTTTATTGCGGAAACCTTTCCCGTGCATTCGCAGGCAGAAGCGCGCGCCACCCTGCATGAAGTGAAGGCGCGGTACAAGGATGCGCGCCACGTTGTTCACGCATTTGTTACCGGCCCGCAGGGCGAAACCAGCGGCATGAGTGACGACGGGGAACCGGGCGGCACTGCGGGGCGTCCGGTGCTGGATGTGCTGCGCGGCAGCGCCATAACAGACATCCTGCTGACGGTAACCCGCTATTTCGGCGGTACGCTGCTTGGCACCGGGGGCCTGGTGCGGGCATACGGCGACAGCGCAAAACAGGTGCTTGCCGTATGCCGGAGCGAGCCGCTGGTGGAAAAGCGCCGTCTTTCCTTTGCTGCAGATTACCCGGTGTACGAGCTCATCCGCCGCCGCTATGCCCAGTACCATCTTTCTGCCGTCGAGGAATCCTATGCTGCCGCCGTGGCGGTGCGGGCAGAAATCTGGGCTTCCGAAGCAGATGCATTTGCCTCGGAAGTGAAGGACTTGAGCAAGGGAAAAACGGAGGTTTTGATAACGCCATGCATATAATATTCATCAGGCACGGAGATCCTGACTACGAGAACAACACCGTGACGGAAAAAGGTGCGCGTGAAGCACAATATCTTGCGGAACGTATTGCCCGCTGGAATGTCACCGATTTTTATGTATCACCCTACGGACGCGCACAGGACACGCTGAAACCGGCCCTGCTCAAAACTGAGCGCACTGCAGTTACGCTTCCGTGGCTGCGCGAGTTCGACCACCACGTCATTGACCCCCTGAGCGGAAAGGAGCGTTCCTGCTGCTGGGACTGGATGCCGCGCTACTTCTACAAGGAGCAGAAATTCTTTGACCGCAAGCGCTGGTTCAACGTAAAGCCGCTCCGCCAGAAAGATATCGAAAAGCATTACCGCGAAGTCTGTGACGGTTTTGACGCGCTGCTTGCCCAGTATGACTATACGCGCGATTCCCGCGACTGTGCCATCTACAACTGTCTGCCCCACCTGACGGAGGAAGCTGCTGCCGTGGACACGCACCTGCTTGCGCAGCAGGAAGACCTTGACAGCAAGAACCTTGTGTTCGTCTGCCACCTGGGCGTCATGTTTGCCCTTATCGCGCACCTGACAGGGATGAGCCCCGTGCAGCTGTGGCAGGGCTGCTATGTTGCCCCCACGTCCGTTACCGTGCTGGGCGCGGAGGAGCGGGTGCCCGGCGAAGTTGTGTTCCGCGTGCAGCAGTTCGGGGATGTCCGCCATCTTGCCGAACACGGCGAACCTGCTTCTGCCTGCGGATTCTTCGGAAACTTGTTTGATTTATAGTAATCCTGTGTTATAATAGAAGACATGAATAAGAAGGTTTTTCCGCTCTGCATGTTCTGCGCGGCGTTTTTTCTGCCGCTCCTGATGATTTCGTGCCGTTCATTGCCTGCCGCGCCGCAGCAGGAAGTGCCTGCTGCCTATACGGTGAAGACTATGGCGGAAAAGCTTTCGTATGTGGAATCAGATCTGTCCTACCCGGAATTTGAATCTGTGCGCGTACTGAACGATGCCGTGCAGGACACCGTGCTCAAACGCTACAACAACTTTAAGGGGCTTGCGCGCCGGAACTGGGCAGAGCTTGATGCCTACCGCCGCGAAGTGCTTGGCGAGGCAGATCGGACACCTCCCTTTACCTACAAGGTGCAGCATCAGGTTGTCCGCAGCGAGCGTTATATCTGCGTCCTGCTTACGTACTACGAAGACGACGGCGGCGCGCACGGCAATACTACGCTCAAAAGCTTTGTCTACGACCGCGTGGCTGATAAGCTTGTTTCTGCAAGCGATGTGTCCGGCCAGAGCTATGCGCGCCTTTCTGCGCAGTGCCGCCAGAAGCTTACCGCTGCCCTTGTTGACGGCGACAAGAGCCTGACTGTGGAGCAGCGCCGGAGCCTTGTTTCCATGATAAATGCCGGAACTGCTGCCGATGCCGAACATCTTTCCTGCTTTACCACGGACGGCAAGACGCTTACCATGTATTTTGAGCCGTATGCCGTTGCCCCCTATGCGTACGG
>CADCQA010000216.1 GCA_902803415.1 uncultured Spirochaetaceae bacterium
CCCGCCGTGCCTGCTGCACCCAATGCATTTGCGCTGCCGCTGTCGTCCGCGGCTGCGGGGGATTCCCCGCTCAGGATGCGCCGGCGCAGTTCCGGGGGAAAACCGCCCCCGTTGTCAGAGACGCGTAAGTGCGTAAAATAAATGTCCTGCTCCAGGCCCAGCGTCACTTTGCCTTTTGCCCCGTTCAGTCCGTGCTTGATGCAGTCTTCCACGAGCGGCTGCAGCGTCATGCGCGGGAGCCGCTGCGGGTGCGGTCCGGCGGGGATTTCCTTGATGAATTCAAAGCGGTCGCCGAAGCGCACCTTCATGATGTAGATAAAGTTGTCGATGAGTGCAAGCTCTTCGTCTATAGTTGCCGCCTGTCCTTTCTGCTGTATGTTGTAGCGGAAGAAATCCGCCACCTGTTCGATGAAGTAGCAGGTCTTGTCTGCGCCCTCAATCATGGCAAGCTGGGCGCCGGTGTTCAGCGTGTTGAACAGAAAGTGCGGGTTAATCTGGTTCTGCAGCGCGCGCAGCTGGGCGCCGGAATACAGCTCCCGCATTTCAAGCTCCCGCTCCTTCAGCTCGTTCTCTTTTGCTGCCTTCTCCCAGATTTTATCGATGTATTCCCTGATGCTCACAATCATGCGGTCAAAGGCGCGGCAGATGTTGCCGATTTCGTCCTGCGCCTGGCTGTTGAACAGCGGAATGTCAAAGTCCATGTTTGCTACGCGGAGTGCCACTGCGGAGATGTCAGAAAGCGGAGTCGTTATCAGCGTGATGGACGTGTAGAGCAGCAGCAGCACGAGCGAGAAGAAGATGAACGTGAATGCAATGCTTACGCGGGCCAGCTTCAGGAAATTCCCCTGATTCTGCGCGTAGTCCGCGGCATTGCGGCGCATGAACATCATGTTCAGTTCTTCAACCTCGGACTGCAGCAGCGCGTAGCACTGCAGGCTCCGGCGGTAGTTGTCCTCGCTGCGCCAGCTGTCGTTTGCACGCTGTGCGGTAACGGCGTTCAGGCTGTACGCAAAGAAGGAGCCGGTCAGCTGGCGTACAATATATTCTTTCTGCAGCAGGCTGTCGGTAGAAGGGCTTTCGTGCAGGCGCTCCATCGCGGATTCGCTGACAGCCAGAAAGTGATAGTAGGAATCGATGCTCTCAAAGGTGCGGTATTCCATGTAGGCTTCGAGCGCCCGCTCTGTGTCCGCAAGCAGCGCCGTCACTTCCGTCAGCTCCGCGTTCGTCGTGTAGGAGCCGCCGATCCGTTCCATTGATTTCTGGTTCAGCTGCACCGTTACAATCAGGCACGAACCCATGACGGCAATTGCCGTGATGACGCATGCCATGATTCTAAAGCGGATGCTTGCTGCTGAAGAGCGCTGCCATGACCTCATTTGCCGCTCCTCCTGACCGTTACGTCCGTGGTGATGTAGTTGTTCGCGTATCCGTAGCGGAGGTATTCGAACAGCTCACGCATGGCGGTTTTGCCCGTCCGCCGGGAATCAATGGAAAACAGTTCCGTTACGGTACCCTTGGCAAGGTACATGTTTGCCACTTCGTTTTCGCCCAGCCCGATGATGCGCGGCTTGCGGATGTGGTTCATGCTTGCCACAAGCTGTGCCGTGCGGATGGTGTCTTCCACGGACAGGCAGACGATAAGGTCGGCTTCCTCTGACATCAGTTCCCTGCGCAGCTTGCCGCTGCCCGCCGTAATTGCGTCCTGCGAGGGAAGGTCGAGCACCTGCGTGCTGATGGCGCTGTTGCCGCTGAGCGCGTTTTTCAGGCTGCTCATGAGCGTGCTGTAGTTGGGGTTGTTGCTGCGGCTGGTGTTTATGATGATGATGGAACCTGCCCCGCCCAGGCAGCTGATGCTTTCCGTGGCGATGAGCGTGCCCAGCTCCGAATAGTTTGTGCCGATGTAGGACACCTGCGGAACGGAAGGATGGTACTGCGCCAGCGTGATGAGCGGAATGTTCCTGCCGGCGCGGTTTACGGGCTGCTGCACGCCGCCGTCGCCGTCATCCATGAATGCAATGACGCCGTCCGGTTCTGTAAATGCAGCGTAGTCAAGCAGTTCCTGCATTCCCTTTTCTTCCGCGACGGTCTTTGGCATGTACAGTTCCACTACGCAGTCGTAGCGTTTTGCCTCTTCCTGCGCGCCTTCAAAAATCTGCCGCAGGACGGATTCGTTGCCCGACCGCCCCACCAGCAGGACATGGCGGCTCCTGTCTTCGGCTTCGACGGAACCGTCAGCCCAGCTGCCGCCGGGCGTGGATACGAGAGGTACGATATAAAATACGTAGAGGCAGAAAAGCACTGCGATGGCGCCGGACACAAGCAGCGAAATGCCCTTGAGCCGCCGGGTTTTATCTGGTTTCATACCATATTCCGGGAACCTCTAAAAACTTCAGTTTTTAGAGGTAACTTTGAAAATGCGATGTTCTAAGTCGCGCTGTTATAGCGGCTTAGAACTCGACGGCAATCTCTGAAAAGTCGCGCTGGCGAGTTTTCAGAGATGAGCCAGTTTCAAAAGTCTGTTACTTTTGAAACTGGCTTTCAAAAACCGCTGGCATATATGCCGTTTCATTGCGGTTTTTGAGGTAA
>CADCQA010000217.1 GCA_902803415.1 uncultured Spirochaetaceae bacterium
GTTCCCAAGGCGGAGCTGCACCTGCACCTTGAGGCGGTCATCAGCAAGACCACCATCCGCAAGTTCTACCTGCGCCGGTATCCCGGCCTGAACGAAGAGCAGGCGGATGCTGAAATCGCCAAGATTTTCAGCTACTCAGACCTGAACGGCTTTATCCGCGCATATCTGGCGGTGCAGGATCTGTACGACAGCGAAGACGACTTTGACTGCGTGTTTGCCGACCTTAAGGATTACCTGATCCGCAACGGCATTTCCTACGCAGAAGTCTTTACTGCCCCCAGCGCCTTTATAAAGAAGGGCTTTGACTTTGGAAAGATGGTGGAGATTTACCGCCGCAACATCCAGAAGATAAAGGCCGAAACAGGCAGAACCGTCCGCATCCTGATAGACGTTTCCCGCACCTTCGGCATGGAAAATGCAGAGAAAAACCTGCAGCTGCTGCTCGCCTACCGCATTCCCGAAATCATCGGCATCGGGCTGGGCGGCTCGGAAGAAAAAGGCCCGGCCAAGCTTTTCGGCAAGGTCTTCGACAAAGCCCGCGACAACAGCCTGTTTACGGTGGCACACGCGGGCGAAGACGTGGGGCCGGAATCCGTGTGGGACGCAATCGACATCCTGCATTCCGACCGCATCGGCCACGGCATTGCGTCCATGCAGGACGAAAAGCTGATGGCAACCCTTGCCGAGCGCGGAATTCCGCTTGAAATAAGCCCCACCAGCAATGTCTTTACCCGCAAGTTTGTGACCAAGCTGTCCGAACACCCGATGAAGACTTTCTTTGACAAGGGCATTGTGGTAACGCTGAACTCCGATGACCCGCTCTTCTTTGGCGTGGAGCTGATGGACGAATACTGGAACGCCTACTCAGAAATGGGCTTCTCACTGCAGGAGCTCAAGCAGCTCATCAGGAATTCCTTCACGGCGTCCTTCCTGGCCGAAGACGCAAAGGGCGCATTCCTGGAGTCAGTTGAATCCGTGTGGGAAGGGCTTGACCTGGAGAATAAAAAAAAAAGAACTTTTGAAATAGGCGCAGTCAAGCGCTCCATGCTGATAATAGGAGCACCGGTCGCCGCGTTTTTCGTGCTTACCACGATAATCGCGGCGGAACTGGTCTCCGGCTTTACGCGGAAGCAGACCTACCAGCTGATGCAGGAGCAGGCGCAGGAATGTGTGCTCAAGCTGGAAAAGGAGCTTATTGCCCCCAAGAAGATGACCGAGGCACTGGCGCTGCTCTTCAAGGACGGCTTTCCCGACGACGATGAGGCAAACCGAAACATCTTCGTCAAGATGTCCATGGCCTACCCTACCCTGCCGGGTTTTTACTGCGGCCTTACGAACAAGAAAACCTACAGTTCCCCAAACCTTGTGCTGCCCGACACCTACGACCCCACCAGCCGCGGCTGGTACAAGGGCGCGGTTGCGCAGGAAGGCAAAATGTATTATTCCGACGTATACCCGGACTCGCAGACCAATGAGCTGGTCATAACCCTGTCGCAGGCGGTTTACAAGCAGCATATTCTGGACGGGGTTGTTGCGTTTGACTACACGCTGACGGATCTGGTAAACATCCTTGCAGACAGCAAGACAAACAAGGACGAGCAGTCTTTCATTCTTTCCCCTGAAGGAAAGTTTTTCATGCACGAAACGTACACCCCCGACGATAACATGCTGGAGGTGGAAGGCGGGGCCTACCGCGCCATTGCAGAAAAACTGCTTTCGGGGAAGGACGGCTTTGTAGAAGGAAAGTTCGGCAACACAAAATACGTGTTCCGGGTAGCCGTCATGCCGACAACCGGCTGGTTCTACGTGCTGGGCAAGCCGCTCAGCAGCGTCAACGCATTTTCAAACACCATGCGGCGCATCCTTGCGTTCTCCTTCTTCATCCTCTTTGTCATCATCATGACGATTACAACACTCATCATGGGGCGCATGCGGGCAAAGGAACGGGGCGCAAGCGAACGGCTCATCGACGAAACCCACAAGCTTGCCGATTCATCCCGGCAGAACGCAGCCACGGCGCAGGACCAGAGCGCGGCGGTCAAGGAAATTGTCGCCACGATGGAAGACAACACGGCGCTGTCGGAATCAATTTCGCGCAAGATAAAGGACGTGTCCAGCGTTGCAAAGAAGACGTCGGGCGACGTTGCAGAAGGCGTGTCCTACCTGGAAGAGAACGTCCGCCAGCTGAACGAAATTTCCGCTGCAAACCGTTCAACCATCGAAGGCATAAAAGACTTGGGCGACAAGATAGAAAACATCTGGGACATCGTGTCGCTCATCAATTCAGTTGCAGACCAGGCAAAGATTATCGCATTCAACGCGGAGCTTGAAGCTTCCGCTGCCGGCGAAGCGGGCAAGAACTTCCACATCGTTGCAAGCGAAATCCGCCGCCTTGCCAACGGCATCATCGACGGTACCAAGGAAATCAAGGAACAGATCGGCGAAATACAGCAGAGCTCCGACACCCTGATTCTGGCCAGCGAAAGCGGTACGGAAAAAATTAAGCGCGGCGTAGACAATGCAAAGAGTCTGGAACTGCGCTTCGGCAGCATCAAGAATGCCTCGGAAATCACGGCAGACAGCGCGGGCGACATCACCACAATTATCCAGCAGCAGACCATCGCAAGCGAGCAGATGCTGCTGACGCTGCGGCAGATTGCCAGCGGCGTTGAAAGCTTCAGCGGAGCCACCGAAGATATTTCCATTGCATCGCAGAACCTTCAGGGAATTGCAGAGGAGCTTGCAAAATGAGCCGCCAGGAAAACAGCAGACAGCACAACAACAGAAAACTCTTTTTGGGAACATTTCTTCCCCTGCTTACGGTGACCTTCGTTGCCTGTACGGTTTTTGCCGTAGTGTCACTCAGGATTGTGAACCGCTATGTCTCCGCCGATACGGCCCGCATCACGGAAAAACTGTCCAACGAGGTTGAGGAAAAGATTGTTCCTGCCATCATCAATATCGAAGACTTTGCGGTTACCGCTGCATACACGGACGAGCCAGAAACGCTCGGCATGGTCATCCACATGATGGGGCACACCATTCCGTATGCGCGCGGCATCTACTATGCAACCGGGCCTTCCCGGCGCAACGGAGGCCTGTTCTTTGACAGCGCAGACTACATGCCGGATGACGACTGGACGCCTTCATCACGCAACTGGTACAAGGA
>CADCQA010000218.1 GCA_902803415.1 uncultured Spirochaetaceae bacterium
ATCCTTCCGCTTGAGATCTTCTGGATAAAAAGCGCCCTTCCACTCCGGATAGTCATAACCGCTTGTGCCGATTAAGAGTTCAGTCATACGTTCATATTGTATAGACTTTAAATAAAAAAATCATGCTATACTATATACATGGATACCCTTACTCCTGAAGACCGGCATAAAAATATGTCCCGCATCCGCTCAAAGGATACCAGCCCTGAAAGGAAAATCCGCACTGCGCTCTTTAAGGCAGGCTTCCGTTACAGAATCTGCGACAAGCGGTATCCGGGAAAGCCAGACCTTATTTTTCCGCGGTACTATGCGGTTATTTTCATAAACGGCTGTTTCTGGCATGCCCATGAAAACTGCCGCTATTTTGTTTTTCCCAAATCAAATACCGGCTTCTGGCAGAAAAAATTTGCCCGCAATAAAGCGCGGGATGCCGAAAACCTTAAATACTATCAGGATCAGTGCTGGCGCGTCTGCTTTATCTGGGAATGTGCCATCAGAGGTAAAGACTCCAGAAAGAAAATTGAAAAAGTCACCGGGCAGATTATTCAATGGCTTGAAGAACCGGAAGAATCCTTTCTGGAAATCAGGGGCTAATCTGCACGCTGTTTCCCATACCGTCCCCTTTCCGCATGCAATCTGCAAAAAAGCTCATGACAGTAAGCAATGGTCATGCAACAAGACTGGTTTCAGGCTGTAACTAGACTAGTTACAACTTGTAATCAGTCTAGTTACATATTGAAAACAGACTGATTACAGTTCATTTGCTTACTGAGGCGGGTGTTCCTGCTTTCTGGCACGCTGTCTTACGGGGCAGCCTCAACAGTAACCGGAATGCTGTTGCTCGTACACAGAGCATCCGCCCTTTTGGTGCAGACGTGTATCCAGTACTTGCCGGGCGGAAGATCATCCGGAAGAAGCGCATCGATGCTGCATCTGGTGCAGCGTGTGTAGCGGCTGAGCCAGTATGTCTTTTTTGCCCCGGACAGGAACACCCCCTGTTCTTTGTCATCCAGTTCTGCTTTTATAAACTGCCCGCGTATCTGTACGCAGCCTCCCGTCACAAGTCCTTCCTGCGACTTTGTTTCAGCGCTAAGCGCATAGTTGATGTACGGAACACAGATTTTTTGCAGGCGCTCTGTCTTGTATTGCAACCCCTCCTTGACCTTGCTCAAAAAAGAAATACTCGCCTTAAAGTTGAGCGAAACCTTGTGATCGTTCTTTGGGGTACGGCTGTCCTTGGGCTTCCTGGGAGAAAATTTCCCGCTCTCTTTTTCTGCGCTGCCGTTCGCACCGACGCTCAGCGTGCCGAAAAAGCTTTCCTCGGAGCAGCCTTCCTGCAGGGCTTGATGGACGGCGCTCCCCTACTCCCACTCGTCCCAGCTGGCATTTACATTCATGCGTTTTTTTTCGGTGCGCTTTTTGTGCGGTTTTGTTCCGCTGCTTTTCTTGTTATCAAGGGCATGCTTTACGTCGCTGTTTGTAAGGACGGTCATTGCTTTTTCGCTGGAAAGGCGGCGTTTCCGCGCATCTGATTCCAGGCCGGCGGCAGCTTCGCCCGGTTTTATGAGTATGTCGTTGGCAGAATTCAAGTGCACGGTATAGTGCAGGCTCTTGTTTTCTTCCAGATAAAAAACGGCTTCTTCAATGTCGTGGAAAGAAAGCCCGGCTTTGTTTTTTCCTTCAAGCTTAAGGTTCTCCCTGATTTTCTTTGCAACGGCAGCTTCGGTAAGCAGTGTTTTTCCTGCAAGCTGCTCGAGAGCTTTTGCAATTTCTTCCTGTATCTGATTCATGGCTGTGATTATAGCACAAAGATGTCAATTGAGGGTGTTTTCAAAAATCAGATTTTTTGAAAGCACTGCAAACGGCACAGCCGCGCCCTGCATCAGATTTCTATGAACAGGGCTGACCAGGGTGGCAGGCTGCCGCTTTTCTGTACGCGCTTTCCGGTCAGAAGATTCCTGCCGCCTTTTTCCAGCCGGTACGCATAGGCTTCGTCGCCGCAGTTCAGAAGGTAGATGATGCTTTCCCTGCCCAAAGTTTTCTTTCCGATGTAGACGTTTCCTTCCGCCAGAATTGTCTGGTTTGCCCCGTCGTAGAGTGCCGGATGTTTCTGCCGTGCAGTAAAGAGTGCGGCGGCATAGTCACGGACATCCAGCTCCGCGCCGGAAAAGTATCCGGTTTTTCCTGCCGTGCGGGAAGCATTGTCCTCGTAGCAGGGAAAAGTTCCGATTCGTTCCGGAGCAAGGAAGGCGCCCCATTCGTCTCCGTAGTAAACCGTTACGGGGCCGGTATAGGCTGCAAGGATTGCCATTGCAAGTTTGTGCTTTTGGTAGTACGTTTTGCTGTCCGCTCCGTCCGGCCGCTGGGCGGGAGCAGCGGCACTTATTTCCGTACCCAGCCGCTTTACGTCGTGGTTGGACACAAAAAGGTTCGGCTCAAAGAAATCGGGGTAGCCTTTCTCCTGCGCAGTTTTGAACACGGCGGCAAGCATTTTGCCTGCACTGCTTTCCGGCTTTGTAAGAATGCGGCTGACAAAACTGCGGGAAGGAAAATCAAAGCAGGAAGGAAGCCCGTAGCCTTGCGCAGTGCCCGCATCCACGACGGAACTGCGGATTTCCCGGGCACTGCCTTTCCAGCATTCACCCACCAGGTAGCCCAGCGTGCCCCACGCAGAACCTTCCGCACGGTTTTGCGCACAGGCAGCTTCTACCGCCAGGCGGATATCGTACCAGTAATTGTGCCCGTCCTGTATGCCGTCGCCGTCCGTTCCCAGCTGGTAGCACTGGTCCAGCCGCCAGCCGTCTATCTTGTATTCGCGGATCCAGTAGGCGGCAACTTCCTTGAAGAATTCAATGCTTTGGGGGAAAGCAGCGCCGGTGAATTTCCCGGCATTCCGGACAGGCAGCCTGCCTGAAGGCGACGGCTGCACAAAGTCGCCCCAGTGACCGAACACGCCGTCCAGAAAAATGTACAGCCCTTTTTTGTGGCACTGCTCAACAAGCGTGCGGAAGGTTTCGTCGCTGCCAAAGTGGGGATCTATATGGAAGAAATCTTTTGCGTAGTAGCCGGTAGAATCGAGCCTGCCCTCAAAGCCGGAACTGCTGTCCGCATTTGCTCCGCTCGAATCAAAGAC
>CADCQA010000219.1 GCA_902803415.1 uncultured Spirochaetaceae bacterium
AATCTGCTTCCTCCTGTATCTTTGTAATTGATTTCATGAAAGCGGTTTCATGAATCTAGTTATATTATACACTGAAGAAATTATATGTCAATCGTTTTTTTACAGATTTTGAATAAAATTTTGGAAAACATTCCGCTGCAGGGGGGCAAGAAAATAAACCTGTTCGGAAACTTCAGTTTCAGAACAGGTTACACTAGAATGCGATGTTTAAAATCGCGTTATTTGAGCGATTTTAAACTCGCCGACCTGAGCGGAAACGTAGTTTCCGAACAGGTCTAATCTTTCTCCTGCTGCTGACATTTTCTTTTTTTAGGTTTAGAATTGTAATTATAAAGAGATTCCTGTACGTATAACGCGCAAACGCATTGGAACTGCTGCAATGGATGGACAGGTAAAACTTGCACGTTTTGTTTTGGAAAGATAAAGTTGTGGAGGATGAAATCTTATGCCGTATGCAGCATTAAACGGATTGAATGTGTTCTATGAAGAATTTGGCAGGGGCGAAACGGTATTGTTTCTGCATAGTCATTTTAGCAGGGGCTTGCTGGCTTTTTCCGGACAGATTCTTCCGTTTGCTGGTAAATACCGGTGTTTATATCCTGATTTCCGCGGGCATGGACGAACAACCTGTGATGATCTTTCGTGGAACAGCCGGATGCTTGCAGATGATATGGCACTGTTTCTGGACACGTTGAAAATCAATCAGGCACATATAATTGGCTACAGTTGTGGTGCGTATGTCGGCTGCTACATGGCGGCAAACTATCCGCAGAAAGTAAAGAGCCTGGTTACCATTGGCGGTGCGGCGTATCCCAGGCCGGAAGGCGCAGCAGATTTTTTGCCGGAAAATCTGTTGAAAAATGGTAATCTGGATTTTATCGAAGACATGAAAAACAGGCATTATGAAGCACACCGGGGGGACTGGCAGACGTATTTGCAAAACACTGTGGCTGACTGGCAGCAGCAGCCCAATCTGACAGATGCTGAGTGGAAGCGCATTACCTGTCCGGCATTTTTTATCAATGGGGAGCATGATCCGTTTGGTACCTGCGAGGAATTGCAGGAAAAAGTTCCTTCGGCAAAAATTTACAAGGTGGCAGGTGGTGGCCATCGTCCTCATTTTGTGGGGGAACAGATAGACGATATTAATGCCAGGATTTTGGACTTTTTAAGTTCGGTGCATTGAGTCTGCTGATTTTGAAAAATGCGGCTTTACATCGCTTTGATGAAACCAGGGCGATATAAAGCCGCACCTGCATTGTGCTGGAAGCTGCGCGGGCTTTTCCGGCATTAGGCTTTTACTGCTTTTACGAGCAGGAAATCCGGCTTGTGCAGAAGATCCAGGTGCTGGTCGTAGGTTCCGGGGTTCGCCTGCCGCATTGCATCGGTCGGGAAGGGCTCCAGCAGTTTCTGAATCTGGAACTTGTTTTCCACCAGCGTGTTGATGACCGTGGAAAAAGTGCGGTGATATTTCTGGATGCCGTCCACAAACCATGTTGATTCGCGTTTTCCGTCTGTGCTGTAATTTGAAATGTTTGCAAAAAGCTTGGTGCCGTTTTCGTCAACAGTCCAGCGGCTGCCGGTGGTAAAACAGGTGTTGAGCGGGCTTTCCTGCGAAAAAATAAAATAGCCGCCCGCATTCAGCACGCTGTAAACCTTTTTTACAAGCCCGTCGTAATCTTCTACATAGTGCAGGGCAAGCGAGCTGACCACAAGGTCAAATGCTCCGCCGTCCGGCAGCAGCGTCTGCAGGCTGATGTCTTCCATGGGCATATTCTTGTATGTAATCCGGGGATCTGCATGTTCTTGCTTTGCAACCGCAAGCATCTTTTCTGAAATATCCACCCCAATCACTTTCCGTGCGCCCGTCTGTGCAAACTTCAGGCAGTTTTCGCCGTAGCCGCAGCCCAGATCCAGTATGCATGCATCGTGCAGGTCGGGAAGCAGCGAAAATAGCGCCGGCTTTTCAAAAAGATTGTTTGCGCTGCATGTCTTTTTGCGCAGAGCCTTGTAGCCTTCAAAAAAAGTTTCGTTGTCGTAAATGTTCTGCTTTGACATAGCGTACCTTCCGAATCAAAGTGTAATACGCATGGAAACAGTACCGTCTGTTTCCCCGATTTCGCTAAAGCCGCTTTTTTTGTACAGCGCATACGCTGCCGGCATGACCGCGGGTTTTGTTGTCAGCGTGACTTCGCTGAATCCCAGCTCTCTGGCCTTGGCAAAGACCGTGCGCAGGATGATATGTGCGTATCCCTTTCCGCGGAACGCAGGCTTGATGTACAGCCGTTTGAGTTCAGCGCTTTTTGCGCTGCTTTTCTTTAGTGCTGCACAGGCTGCTGCTTCCCCGCCGCAATAGCCTGCAAACAGTGCACCGCCCCGGTAAAAAGATGCCAGGCCGGCAAGTTCCTTTTCAAAGGAAACAAAGCAGGATTCAGCTCCCTTTATCTGGGAATATTCCTGAAAAAGCGTCTGTATGATTTTGGTGTCTGTGCATTCTTGTACTTCAAAACCTTCCATTGTCGTTATGCCTCCGTTATGCTTCTTTGAGCAGATGCTTTTCCATGCTGAGCTGCAGGTCGCGGAAGGAATCGCGGATGTCGCTGAGGATGCTTATCATCAGTCCGCGCTCCGGGAGCACGTAGCATTTCTGTCCCCATTTTCCGTTGATGGAAAAGCCGTCCTTGTATTTCCAGATAAAATAGCCGTAGCCGCCTTCGCGGTTCATCTGCTGGACAGCCGTTGCTTTTTTTACGTAGTCCGCGGAAACTATCCGCTGCCCTGCAAAGGTGCCGCCGTTGTACAGCAGCAGTCCGATGCGGCTCAAATCCTGCACGGAAAGTTTCATGCCGGATGCACCGTAAAAAAATCCGTCGGGGCAGCGCTCATACCCTGCGCCGGAAATTCCCAGAGGCTTCAGGATTCTTTCGTCTATAAAGTTCCACGCATCTCCCTGTATTGCCTGGCTCAGCGCAACACCCAGAAGATAGGCGGGAATGTTGCTGTAATCAAATTCCGCAGTCTGCCAGTTACGGAGCGGGCAGGCAAGCGCAGTGCGCAAAAAACTTTCTGCGGCAGGCGGAATCCTGAACGGAAATCCCTTTACGGACATGGTAAGGAGCCGGTGCAGGGAAAGCTGCCCGAAGATTTCTTTCTGTGCCGGCGGCAGTTCTGCCACATACGTGCGGGGCATGTACTTCAGTATGTTCTGGGAGAGGTCCAGGCAGCCTTCGTCGCAGGCAATGCCGCTTGCGATGGAAAGGACTGTTTTGGTTGCCGAGTAGATAGGGTATTTGTGTTCTGTGGTATCGCCGAAACTGTGCGCCAGCGTTCCGTCCGCGTACAGTTCAACTCCGTGCACCTTCCACTTGTGTTCGGTGATTGCGTTGACAAAGCTTTCAAAATCGGGAGTCGTATGTTTCATCATGAGTACAGCCCCGTTTCTGTGATGGTGATGTCTGCGTTGTGCAGGCGCATGTAGGTGTGCTGTTCCCGGCGGTCTTCCTTCCAGCCGAAAATCAGGTAGGCGGCCGGTTCCCACAGCGCCACCCAGCCGATGATGCTCAGGCCTTCGCTGAGCACGTTGTAGAAGGGATGGTCGGGTGAGCTGAGCTTGAGCAGGTGCGCAATCAGGAGGCAGCCTGTCAGGAAGAGTACGCCCAGAATCAGGTTCAGCGTCCAGCGGAAGAAGCGGCGTCTGTTGCGTATCAGGTGGTCGATGGCCCGCGCGCGGAAATAGTTCGTAAAGCTTGCGGGAATGGTTTTGCGCCGTTCCCCAATCAGCTGGGGCGCGGGGATGAACAGCTGTATGATGACGTGCGATTTCTTTGGCAGCCGCTTCATCTGCTTCAGGATGTAGGCTTCCACGTCTGCGTTCAGTTCCCGGTCTTCTTCCGGCGTGGGGTCGTAGGGATTGTACAGGTCGTCCACGCTTTTTACCCGCACGATGACGGTTTCCCGGAAACGCTCTTCCGGCATGCCGTCTGGCGCGGTAATGCGGGCCTTGCGTTCCTGCGCCTCCAGCATGGCCATGTTGCGGGCGAGTTCTTCGGGTTTCACGGGAACCTCCTTGCCCTGCTGCGGGCGGGCATAAAAAAAGGGAACTTCCGGCAGGAAATTCCCTTTGTTGCTTTGGAGATAGCCGGAGTCGAACCGGTGACCTTATGATTGCGAACCACACGCTCTACCAACTGAGCTATATCCCCATGTTGCCCACGGCTTTTACCGTGCAACGTTTAAAAACTATACTGCATTTGGAAAAAAAACTCAATGGGTAGCCGCTGATTTTTTCCCAAAAATTCGCGGCACGGCTTTCCGCGCAGCCTGCGGTGCAAAACTCCGCCAGTGCAGCGCTTTTCCGGAAATCTTTGGTTTTTCGGCATTCCTCTGGGCGAAAAGGCAATCTCTAAAAATTCTCTTCCGAGACTTTTTAGAGATTGCTGTCGAGTTGTAAATCGCTGTAATAGCGCGATTTACAACGTCGCATATTCAAAGTTACCTCTAAAAACTGAAGTTTTTAGAGGTTGCGAAAACAAAATATTATCGGTGCGGACGGCGCTTGTGCCTTGTTTTTGAAGGTGCGATTTATTATATTTGTGGATACAAAACGTTTTTGCTTTTGCGCCTGCTTTGATGGTTTTTGCAGGTGAATCCGGGAGGAAATCCGGCAATCCGCTTTTCCTCTCTCTTTGGAGCTATTATATGATAGAAGTTGAGCACGTTTCCCGGCGCTTCGGGACATTCCGTGCGGTTGACGACATCAGTTTTTCCATCAGGACGGGGGAAATCGTGGGGCTGCTTGGCCCGAACGGTGCCGGCAAGACGACCACGATGCGCATGATCTGCGGATTCCTTGAACCGTCCTCAGGTACGGTGCGCGTTGACGGGCTGGATGTTGTGGAACATCCCGTGGAGACAAAGCGCAGAATCGGTTACATGCCGGAGTCTGCGCCCCTCTACAGCGACATGATTGTTGCCGACTACCTTGCCTACGTTGCGCAGGTAGAAGGCGTTGATGCGGCCACAAAGGTTCCCCAGCTTGCGGACACCTGCGGCCTGCGCGAGGTAATGCACAAGAACATCAGCGACCTTTCCCGCGGAAACAAGCAGCGCGTGGGGCTTGCCCATGCACTCATGAGCGACCCGGAAATCCTTATCCTTGACGAACCGACCAGCGGCCTTGACCCCAACCAGGTTTCCGAAGTCCGTTCCCTTATAAAGAAAATCGGCGAGACCCGCACGGTCATCATTTCTACCCATATATTGAGCGAGGTGGAAATGCTCTGCAGCCGTATCATCATTATCTCCGGCGGAAAAAAAGTCGCCGACGGCCCCACCGGGGAACTGCGCGCCCAGTACGCCAGCTCCGGTGCAGTGAACGTGCTGGCCGGCGGCGCGGATGCCCCTGCCGTGCAGCAGGCGCTGGAAGCAGTGCCGGGCGTTTCTGCCTGCTCCGTGCGGGTGCAGGAGGACGGCAAGGTGCTTGCTTCGGTTTCGCTCAGCGCGTCCGACGATGTCCGGCCGGAGCTTGCACGGGCTGTGCTTGCACACGGCTGGGACTTGTACGGCATGGAGCTTTTGAAGAACAGCCTTGAGGATGTGTTCAGGGCGCTCACTGTGGGAGGTGAACAGAATGAAAACTAAGAAGCCGTGGGCTGTCATCATGAAGCGCGAACTTGCTTCGTACTTTTCCAGCCCGGTCGCATATATTGTCTGCGGCCTTTTCCTTATTTTTTCGGGCATACTGTTCTTTTCCACCTTCTTCATTGCGGGGAAGGCGGAGCTGCGCGGCTTCTTCGGAATGCTGCCGCTGCTGTTCAGCCTTTTTATTCCCGCGCTTACCATGCGCGTGTTCAGCGAGGAGCTGCGGAGCGGCACGATTGAAACGCTGCTGACGCTGCCGGTTTCCCCGGCGCAGGTGGTGGCGGGCAAATACCTTGCCTCGCTGGTGGCTTCGCTCGTGCTGCTGGTGCCGACGCTTTCCTACGTGCTTGCGTGCTGTGTTTTCGGCAGCCCGGACATGGGGCCGCTGGCGGGCGGTTACCTTGGCGCCGTCCTGCTTGCCGCCGCGTACACGGCTATCGGGCTGTTTGCGTCGTCGCTTACCCGCAACCAGATTGTCGCGTTTTTTGCCGCAGCTGCCGTGTGTACCGTGCTTTCGCTTGCAAATACGTTTATGGTGCTGCTGCCCGGCCCGGTGGTTACGGTCGTCTCTTTTGTTGCGGCTTCCAGCCATTTTGAATCAATCTCCCGCGGAATTATAGACACGCGGGATGTCCTCTATTTTATTTCCCTGGCGGCGCTGTTCATCGTGTTCACGGTGCGCACTGTGCAGGATGCAAGGAAAGACTGAATATGAAAAAAGAAACTGGCTTGCTTTCCTGGCTGCGGAGCCCCCGCAGCGATATATGGCTCTTTGTTATTGTTGTGGTGCTGCTGAACCTTGTGGCTTCGCGCGCCTTCCTCCGCTTCGATCTGACGGCGTCCCGTTCCTATTCCCTTTCACGGGCAAGCAAGGAAACCGTGCGGATGCTTGATGAGCCGCTTGGCATAAAGGTGTTTTTCTCCGACAATCTTCCGTATCCTTATTCCGGGGTAAAGCAGTACGTGCAGGACATACTCTCCGAGTATCAGATGGCTGCAAAGGGAAATTTCACCTGCGAATTTTTTGACATGGACAGCCCGGAGAACCAGAACCTTGCGCGCGGCTACGGGCTGCAGCAGGTGCAGATCCGAGAGGTGAAGGTCGAGGACAACGAGGTGGGCTACCGGAGCGCCTTCATGGGAATCGTGCTTACCTATGCCGACCAGATTGAAAAACTTGACGGCATTATTTCCAGCGACGGTCTGGAATACAAAATCACTACGGCGGTCAGCAGGATTGTTTCTGCCACGAATGCCCTGACCGGGATGGGCGGGCGCGTTAAGCTGACGCTGTTCAAGTCGCCGCGGCTTGCCGATTTCGGCATAAACGGATTTGATGAGATTGACGGTGCCGTGCAGTCGGCCTACGAAGCGGCAAACAAAAAATTCCGCGGTCGCGTTGACTTTGAGACCGTGAGCCCGGCTTCTGCGGATGTGCCGCAGCTGGTGCAGAAATACGGCATTCAGGCAATCAGCTGGAAGGAAAACGACGGCAGCGTGCAGTACGGTGCGCTCGGTCTTGTGGTGGAGCTGGGCGATACATGCCGCACGGTTCCGCTCGAGATGGTGAACCTTTTATTCAGCTATGCGGTGCAGGGGCTGGACGATCTTGATGATGCTGTTGCCGGATGCATTCAGGGACTGGTGTCCCGCACGAGCGTCATTGCTTACGTTACAAACCACGGCGAGCTGGGGCTGTACGATTCGCAGTCCGGTGCTGCTGCATTTGCATCCCTTGTGGAAGACAAGTATTCCTTTAAGGAGATTGACTTGTCGCGGGAACCGGTGCCTGCGGGCGTGCAGTGTGTTGTCATCAACGGCCCGAAGAGCGAATTCTCTGATGAGGAACTGTACCGCCTTGACCAGTTCCTGCTGCGGGGCGGAAACGTCATGCTCTTCCTTGATCCGTTCAATGCCGTGGAACCGGAAGGTCAGATGGCGTATTACCAGCAGCCGGAGTATGTGCCGAACCACACCGGACTGGAACGTCTGCTTGAAAGCTACGGTATGTCTGCCTCAAATGCGTATGTGCTTGACGAGCGCTGCTACTCAACGCTGAACCAGCAGTACGGCAGGCTTAATTTCTACTATGCACCGCAGCTTCAGAAAGAGCAGCTTGATGCAAAGCACCCGATTTCGCAGAACCTCGGCTACGTGATTTTCCTGCAGTCCGGTGCGCTTGATGCCTCTGCTGCGCGGCAGAACGCCGATGCAAAGGTGACGGTGCTGGCAAAGTCTTCACCGGCTTCATGGACGGTGGACAGCAACTTTACGCTGAGCCCCCTTGCCCTGTCTGCTCCGTCTGACAAGTCAGCAGAAAAATCCTACGACCTCTGCGTTCTTGTGGAAGGAAAATTTGACAGTGCCTTTGACGGTGCTCCCCAGGGGAACTCCGCATCTGAGGATAGCAGCGCAGGGGCTGAAGGTGCTGCGGTTCAGGGTGCAGTGACGGCTTCCAGCCACATTGCGCGCAGTACGCAGCCGGGAAAGATTTTTGTTGCCGCAACGTCGTACATTACCGGCCCCCAGATTCTGCAGGAAGGCAGCACTGAGCCGGTTGCGCTCCTGCTTGCAAATGCCGTTGACTACATGAACGGCCGGGGCGAACTGTGCGCCATGCGCACCAAGGGGCAGGGGCTTGATGCCCT
>CADCQA010000220.1 GCA_902803415.1 uncultured Spirochaetaceae bacterium
AAGAATTCGTACTTCGGGCAGCTGGATACCGCCGGCTTCGAGAAGGACACTTTCTATGCGTACAAGGCGGGCTGGGTTGCTGCGGAGAAGGAAGCCTTTGTGCACCTGTTCCCGTACTGGGATTTCAACGAAGGACAGCTGATTGACGTGCGCGCCTTTACGAACGCGGCGGCGGTAGAACTTTTTGTGAACGGTGTTTCCGCCGGAAAGAAGCACATCGACGTGCGTGCGGGCGCAGACTTTTCCGCTGTGTGGGAACGCGTGCCCTATGCGCCCGGCGAAATCCGCGCCGTTGCCTATTGTGCCGACGGGACGGTGCTTGCAGAAGACGTGCAGCGCAGCTTTGGCGACAGTGCCGCCCTTGTTGCGGAAGTCGAGCCGTATTCTGCGGACGGGCTGTATTTTGTTGACATCAGCTCGGTGGACAGGGACGGCGTGCCGGTGGCAAACAGCCGCTCCGCGGTGCAGATTGAAGTCTGCGGCGCGGCAGAGCTTGTTTCGGCGGATAACGGAGACAGCACTGATTACGCACCGTACCGCTGTACCGGCGGCAGGCAGCTGACCCGCAGGCTTTTCAGCAACAGGCTGCTTGCCATTGTGCGCGGGCAGGGCATCGCTGCTGACTTTTCCGTGCGGCTGACAAGCCCCGGCCTGCGCGGTACGGAACTGGTGTTCCGGGGCGGCGTACCGGACGGTGCTGCACGGGAACTTCCTGCCGCCGCAGCTGCGGATGGCGGCTGCGTGCCGGTGCGCAAAATAACGCTTTCCTGCAGCGGAGAACGGCGGCTTTCCCCGTCCTGCCGCGAACTTACCGTGACTGCCGCCGTGCATCCTGCGGGTGCAGGCTTCCCTACGCTGGACTGGGCACCGATGATGCTGGAAGGAATCAGGAGCGACTGCGCGGAGATTGTGCCCGACCCGCAGTCCGGCGGCCGCCGTGTGCTTGTCCGCGCGGTAAATGACGGGGAATTCCGCCTTGTCTGTTCCGCCGCAAACGGTGCCTCCCAACCGCAGGTGCTCAGCGAATTGGAATTCTCGGTGAGCGGGCTGGGTCACACTGCAGTAAATCCCTACGCACTGGTCGAGGCATGCCGCTGCTCTGCAAGTTCGCGCCCGGTCTCGCTCAGCTTTACCGGCGGCGTGGAATGCAAGGACGGGGAGCGCCAGTGGTTCCGCTTTGACCGGATTGATTTCGGCGCGGACGGAAGCGGCACCGTTACCCTGCCGCTCTTTGTGTGGTCGGAGCACGTGCCTTTTGAACTGTGGGACGGCAGCCCGGACGACGGCACGCTGCTCCTTTCTGCGGTCTATTCCCGCCCGTGGACGTACAATGTGTACACGCCCCAGGACTTTACGCTGCCGCGCCGCCTGTACGGAATGCATTCACTGTCATTTGTGTTCAGCCAGCGCCTTTCCTTCCAGGGCTTCTGTTTTGCGCAGGAAAAGAAGGCCTTTGCCCGGCTGAGCGCGCTGGATGCAAACACCATCACCGGTGATTCCTTTGAGCGCACGCAGGATGCCGTAACGGGCATCGGGAACAACGTAACGCTGGAATTCACCGGCATGGATTTTGGCGGGCAGGCAGCGGCGCAGCTTACCGTCTGCGGCTGGTCGCACGTGCACAACACCATCCGCGTAACGTTCAGCACGGACAGCGGCGACGTGAACCGCAGCATCGAATTCGGCCAGACCGAGGGCTACGAAGAGCGGACTTTCCCGCTTGCCGGAGTGAGCGGCCGGGCAACGGTCAGCTTTATCTTCCTGCCGGGAAGCAGTTTTGATTTCCGCTGGTTCCGCTTTTCGTGAACGGGGTGGAACCCCGCCCCATGGACTTAGGGGAGGGCGGGGACATCCCCCTGCACCGGTACTGCCAAGATAACACAGTGGCGTTGCCGGGGGGGCTTGCATCCCCATGCACTTGCCGGTACCCGCCCCCTGCACCGGCGGCCTTACGTGCCGCTCTGCTGCTCGACCATGCGGCGGTAGTGGCTTTGGCGTGCCATCAGTTCCGCGTGGGTGCCGCTTTCTGCGATGCGCCCGTCCTTGATGACAAGGATCTTGCTCGCATTGCGGATAGTGTTCAGCCGGTGTGCAATGACAATCAGCGTCTTGCCGCGGCAAAGCTCTGAAATTGCTTCCTGAATAAAATGCTCGTTGTCGGCATCCACGCTGGCAGTTGCCTCGTCCAGGATTACCAGCGGTGCGTCCTTGAGCATGCAGCGGGCAATCGAAATCCGCTGCTGCTCGCCGCCGCTCAGGTCTGCGCCGCCTTCCCCGATTACAGTGTCAAAGCCGTCCGGCAGCTGCATGATAAAATCGTAGCAGCGGGCCTTCTTTGCAACCGCAATGACTTCTTCGCGCGTGGCGTCCGTTTTCCCCATGGCGATGTTGTTGAATACCGTGTCCTGGAACAGATAGACGCGCTGGAAAACCATGCTGATCGTGTTCATCAAATCTGAAACCGGAACTTTGGTAATGTCAGTGCCGCGGATTTTTATGCTGCCGCAGTCTGCATCCCAAAAGCGTGCTAGCAGGTTCGCAATGGTTGATTTGCCGCCGCCGCTCGGCCCCACCAGCGCAATCATCTGGCCGCGCCGTGCTTCAAAACTGATGCCGTGCAGGACTTCTTTTTCGCCGTAGGCAAAGGCAACGTTGCTGAACGCTATTTCCGGAACCGACGCATTTGTGTGTTCCGCCGGCGGAATTGCTTCCGTTCCCTCGCTGCTGATTTCCGCTTCGGCAAAAACGCTTTCAATTCTGTCCAGGCACGCATCGGTTACCGTAAGCCGCGCAATGCTTCCGTAGTACGCCTTGAGTCCCGCAAAGGTATCGAACAGAAACAGAATGATGCCCATCAGGTACTCTGCAGAAATTGCACCCTGCTGCGAAAGCACGCCCGCGGCAAGCAGCACCGCCGAAGTTCCGGCGCCGTACGCCAGCATCAGGGCCGCCCACCACGGCGCATAGTCCATTTCAAAATGAATGCTTTCCGCGCAGCTTTTTTCAAAGCTCCTGTTCATCTCCCTGGATTTTTCGCCCAGCAGGTTGAATGTCTTGATGATGCCGATTCCTTCCGCAAATTCCAGCACCGCGTCTGTAAGTTTTTCGCTGCATTCCTGCTTCATCACCGAATGCGAAATTGACTTGCGCGTCGTAAGGTTTCCCACCAAAATGATGAGCGCGCAGCCGCCGAGCGCCACAAGGCCAAGCTGCCAGCCCAGGAAGAACAGAAAGCCCACCATGAGCAGCTGCGAAATCATAAAGCTTACCAGTTCTTCCAGCACCATCATGCAGTTTTCTTCTATAAAATTCATGTCCGTCGAAAGCACCGAACTTACCTTGCCGATGTTCCCGTCAGTAAAGTAGCCCATCGGCAGCTTCCTGAAATGGTCGCCAAGTTCCATGCGCTTGTCCGCAAAAACTTTAAAGCCCGCCGCCGACTGCAGCCGGTCGGAAATATTCTGCAGCACCGCCTGCGCAATCACGCAGCCCAAAAGCACAAGCCCGTACAGCAGGCAGTTTTTCTTCGTCATGGTTCCGGCCATAAACGCCGACACCATAAAAAACGAAACCATCAGCGGCGCCTTCATGCACATGCCCTTAAAAAATCCGGGAATGTACGCCGCACGCACAGACGTTTTGTACGCACCGCAGGACTGCACCAGCCGGTGCATCATAGCTATCATCGATGTATTCTGTTTCTTCATGTTTCACCTCTTTTATCAGGAGGGGGAAGTCTCCCCCTGCGCGCGCATTTCATTGCGCGCTACCCTCTCTGCGGGGGGCAGCCCCCGCAACGCCCCCCCCGCACTGTTTTCGCTGCAAATCAAATTTTCCATTCCGCGGCGGCATTCGAGGCCTGCCACAACTTCTGGTATTCCGCAGAGCTTGCAATCAGTTCTTCGTGTGTACCCTGCGCAATGACCGTGCCCGCCTTGAGCACACAGATTTTGTCTGCCTTCTTTATAGAAGAAAGCCGGTGGGCAATGACGATAACTGTTTTGTCCCTGATGATTTCATTGATGGCAGCATTCATTTTTTCTTCGTTTTCCGGATCCATGAATGCCGTTGCTTCGTCAAGCACGATGACCGGTGCGTTCTTGAGGATTGCGCGGGCAAGGGAAATGCGCTGGCGTTCCCCGCCGGAAAGCTGCTTGCCGCTGTCGCCGGCGGGCGTATCAATGCCCTTGGGAAAGCGTGCAAGGAATTCCGTGCACTGGGCGCGGCGGGCAGCATCCAGCACTTCTTCGCGGCTTGCATCCGGCCGCCCGATCAGGATGTTTTCGTACAGGCTTGTGTTGAACAAAAACTGTTCCTGCGCAACATACGAAATCTGATTGTTCAGCGCTTCGATGGACATGTCTGTGATGTCCTGCCCGCCGATTTTTATGCTGCCGCCGTCCGCATCGTAAAAGTGTACCAGCAGTTTTGCAAGCGTGGATTTGCCGCTGCCCGATTCCCCGATGAGCGCGGTAGTCGTGCCCTGCTTCATGGAAAGACTGATGCCGTGCAGCACCTGCCCTGCCGGGGTTTTAGGGGCCCGGCCCCTAGGAGAGGGGGTAGCGGAAGACTGCGGCGCAGGCTGGAGCGAGGGGGAGGCTTCCCCCTTCCGGTAGCTGAACGTTACGTCCTTGAATTCGATGTCGTAGCCTTTGCCTTCGAACGGTCTGCTGCCCTGTTTGACGGGGCTGCCGTTCATCAGTTTTTCGAGTTCTGCGATTTTATAATTGAGCTGCGGGATTTTTCCGCCAAAGCTGAGCGCGCGCAGGATTGCGGGGCCGATGGCAAAGGACATGCACAGCACCAGCACCAGCTGGCTCAGGGCGATGGTTCCGTTCAGCACCAGAATGCCGCCGACGGGCAGCGTGAACAGCGCAAGGCAGGGAAGCGTGCTGTTGTAGACGGCCATCCACGGCCAGCAGACACGGTACCAGTCCAGCGTAAAATCGCGGTAGCCTTTTACGGCTTCCCCAAAACGGCGGAAGGAATCGCCGTCCTTGTTGAAGACCTTGATGGCTTCCATGCCGTTTACGTATTCGATGATGGTGTTGTTCATTTTTTTTGCGGACTCGTAGTACGCCCCCATCAGGGCGTTTCCGGAGCGCAGCATCATGAACATGCCGATGCCGCCGAGCGGAAGGGGTGCCAGTGTCAGCAGCGCAAGGCGCCAGTCCGCCACGAACATGGCAAGGATGACGATGCAGGGTACGGTCAGGTTTGCAATGCCTTCCGGAATGGCGTGGGCAAGCAGCAGCTCAATCTGGTCGATGTCGTCGGTGAAGACGCGCTTGATCTGCCCGGTGCCCAGTTCCTTTATGTTGCCGAGGGGCTGCTTTTCCAGCCTGTCCTTCAGCGAAATGCGGATGTTCTTGAGCGTGTTGTATGCGCTGATGTGCGAAAAGGCAAGGCCGCGGCTGTAGGCAAGTGCGTACACGGCTTGGCAGGCAAAAATCAGCGCGGCGCGCAGCAGGATGAACTGCAGGTCCGGCAGCACGCCCTGCGTGAGCGGCACAATCAGCTGGTACAGGAAGAAATAGGGAACAACATTCGCCACAATGCCGAGCGTTGTAAGGAATGACGCGATAACCGTATATTTTTTGTACGTTCCGATATACGGTGCAACGGATGAAATCATGTGCATACTCCTGTCTGGTAGGGAACTTTGAAAATGTGTTAGTTAAGGCTAACGGAAGCAGTATAGTCCTGCGGGCGGAGATTTTCTATCAGAAAAAGAGAAAAAACTAACACTTTCCGGGATTCTGCCGCCCGAATTGCTTTGGGGGCAGCCCGAACTTTTTCTGGAACTCTTTTGAAAAATGGCTCATGTTGGTATAGCCGCTTTTGAGGGCGGCTTCGGAGACGTTTACGCTGCCGGTGCTGAGCAGCGACGCGGCTTTTTCCAGGCGCTTTTCCTGCACATAGTGGTGGAGGGAAGTGCCGTACAGCGCGCGGAACAGGCGTGTGAGCTTGCTTTCGCTCATGGAAAGGCGCTGCGCAAGGTCCTGCGCGCGGTAGTCGTCTTCCGGGCGGCACTGGATGTTCTGCCGCAGTTTTTCCAGCCGGATGAAGTCTGCTTTTGCGGCTGCCGGAATGCCGCTTTTCCACCGGGGCGAAAGCTCCGTCCTGTTGTGCGAAATGCCGTAGAGCACCAGGGCGAGCAGTTCGCGCATCTTTGCATCAAGGAATATGCTCTTGAAGTCCTGGTATTTTTCTGCGCCCCCGATTTCGGAAAGCACGCGGTACATGTCCTGCGTGATGGCTGTTTTGGTGACGTGCGTCAGGAACAGTGCCTTGCATTCGTCTATCTGGCGGGCGGGAAAATACTGGGAAAGCAGCTCTTCAAAATAGCCTGTTGCCAGCTGCAGGCTTTTGAACTGGAACTGCACCCTGCTGCCGTAATGCATGGAAGTCTGGCAGTCGTTGTTGCGGAACACGCAGACTTCGCCGGGAAGCATTTTTACGGTTTCGCGGCCCGCATCAACCTGCCATTCAATCGGCTGGTTCAGGTTGAAAATCACCTGTATCTCGTCCCTGCCGGAATTGTCCGGGCGCTTTGCGCAGATTTCCCGTGCAAAGGTCAGGTTCCAGTCGGAGTACACGATTTTGTTCCGGCTGTCCTGCCGCTGCAGCGTGAGGCGGCCGATTTCATCCGGAAGCTCAAAGCTGCCGTCGGGCCTGTCCTGCGGCGAAAAACTCAATGGTTCCTGCGGCCCCCGCTCCGGGGAAAAGCGCTGCTGCATGCTGCGTCCTACGGCTGGCGGGGCCTGCGCGCGCATTCTGCATACAGCAGGTCGATGCGGCCGGGGAGCACCTGGCTTGCGGTGATTTCCCAGCCGTTTGCGGCAAGGAACTGCGTGTAGGCTTCGGCCGTCCATTCGTGCTGGAAACGGATGCCCAGCAGCTTCAGAAGTTTTGCCCAGCGGTTTGAGGGGCGCGCGCCGGTGCGGTGGATGAAATTCGGCGCGATGAGGATGCCGCCGGCCTTCAGTACGCGGTCTATCTCGGCAAGCACTTTTTCCGGTTCCGGCACAATGTGGAGTGCATTTGCGATAATCACAACGTCAAAGGATTTGTCCGCGTACTGCAGGCTGGATGCATCTGCAATCTCGAACGTAAGGTTTTCGGGGACGCTTCCTTTTTTTGCCTGTGCAATCATCTGCGGGGAAAAATCGGTCGCCGTTATATGTGCCGCGGCACCGGCAACATGCTTTGCGATAAGGCCGGGACCGGTTGCAAGTTCGAGCACGTCCTTTGCTTCAACGGCCGTACGGATGCGGGCATACATGTAGTCATATATGCTTTGCTGCGACTTCATTGCAAGCGAATAGACAGGCGCAAACCTGTCCCAGATTGATTTTTTCATGGCGTCCCCCTGCACGAAACGTGCGCCCGGTGCGTGTTAGTGTATGATAACACATTTTGTGTTGCTGTGCAATTGGTTAGAGTTAGCTTTTTTTTACATCAGGGAATCGCCTTTCTTCTCTCATGCTGAACCGCTGTCCCGCCCCCGCGCCCAGTGGACTTTTGCCGGGCGCTCTGCTACACTGGGGGGCATGAATCTCTTAAGTGTAAACGGTCTTGCAAAGATTGGGCGTGAAAAGCCGCTGTTCACGGACGTTACGTTCGGACTTGATGAAGGAGACAAAGTAGCGCTCATCGGGCGCAACGGCACGGGTAAATCAACGCTGCTGAACACCATTGCAGGCGTGCTCCCCGCGGACGACGGTACGGTCGTCATCAACAAGGCTGCGGGCGTTTCTTTCCTGCCGCAGAATCCCGTGTACAACGAGTCGGACACCATCCGGGAACATATATTCCGTTCTGATTCGCCCAAACTGCGCATTATCCGCGACTACGAAGAGGCATGCGCCGCGCTGGAAAAAGACGGCGGCGCGCAGCAGCGTTTTGACGCACTCACGCTGCAGATGGAGCAGGGCGATTTGTGGAACTACGAGTCGCAGGTACGCTCCATCCTTTCCACGCTGGGAATACAGGACATGGACCGGCGCATGGGGGAACTTTCCGGCGGCATGGTAAAAAAGGTGGCGCTTGCGCAGGTGCTTGTGGAGGACACAAAGCTGCTGCTGCTTGACGAGCCGACGAACCACCTGGACATCACGACCATCAGCTGGCTGCAGGATTACCTTGCCTTCACCAAACGCTCCGTGCTCATGGTAACGCATGACCGTTACTTCCTTGATGCGGTGTGCAGCCACATCTACGAGCTTGCGCGGGGAAAAATCAAGCTGTACACGGGCAATTATTCTGCGTACCTTGACAAAAAGGCCGCGGAAGCAGAAATCGAAGCGAATACCGAGCGCCGCATAGAATCCGTGCTGCGGGTGGAACGAGACTGGCTCCGGCGGGGACCGTGCGCGCGGGGAACCAAGGCAAAGGCGCGTATCCAGCATGACATGGCGCTTATCAACCGCGAAAAATTCCGCGCGGACAAGGGCTTTACCTTTGAGGTGGCGGGCCGCAGGCTCGGGGGAAAAATCCTTGAACTGCACGCTGTTACCAAGGGATTCCCCAAAGGCTCTGCCGACGCAGCGCACAAAGAGACGGCTCCCGTGCTGAAGGACTTCAGCTACACCTTCAACAAGGGCGAAAAAATCGGCGTGTTCGGAGACAACGGCTCCGGTAAATCCACGCTGCTCAACATCATCACCGGGGCGATACCGCCGGACAGCGGCAGCGTAGTGCTGGGGCAGAACACCGCCATTGCGTACTACCAGCAGAATCCGGTTTTCAAGGACATGGACATCACGGTGCTCGACTACGTAAAGGAAGCCGCGGAAGTGGTGCAGATGAACGACGGTACCACGCTGAGTGCGGCGCTCTTCCTTGAGCAGTTCGGCTTTGAGGGAAAAATCCAGCATTCTCCGGTCAGCTCGCTCAGCGGCGGCGAACGCAAGCGGCTCTTTCTGGTGCGGCTTCTGCTGGGCAACCCGAACTTCCTTATCCTTGATGAGCCGACGAACGACTTTGACATCTTTACGATGAATATCCTGGAACAGTTCCTTTCCGGCTTCAAGGGCTGCCTGCTCATCGTAAGCCATGACCGCTGTTTTATGGATAAAATTGCAGACTCGCTCTTCATCCTTGAGGA
>CADCQA010000221.1 GCA_902803415.1 uncultured Spirochaetaceae bacterium
ATTTCCCAGCAGTTCAAGACCACGCCCGACCAGCTGGAAAAGATGGTGGCGGCAAGCGGTCAGACAAAGGAAGCAATGCTGCAGCAGTGGGCGGGTGATACCGAAAAGGCCCTCAAGAGCCGGCTGATTGTGGACACCCTGCTCCGCGAACGCAACATTTCCGTTACGCCGGAGGAGATTGAGGCAGAATATCAGCGGATCGCTGATGAAAGCGGTGTCTCCACGGATGAGGTAAAGAAGCACTACGACGATGTACGGGCAAAAGAATACCTTATCGATGAAGCAAAGGAAAACAAGCTTTTCGAACTGCTGTACAAAGAAGTAAAAGTAACAAAAGGCAGCAAGATGACGTTTGCTGACCTCTTCAAGGCAGAAAACGCAAACTAAAGGCGGTCATTGCCATGTTGAAACGGAATGTTGCACTTGCCGCATTCCGTTTTTTTGTTTACATTATAGAGAAGGGGCTGCGCGCCCCTGCATGGAGTTTGTAATGAGAGAATATATGAACACGCTGATTCCGCATGTCCTGGAACGCAGCGGAAATTCAGAAGTTTCCTACGATTTATATTCACGTCTGCTGAAAGACAGAATTATATTCGTTGACGGGGAAATCGTGGACGAAACCGCCGACCTGGTGGTTGCCCAGATCCTGTACCTTGAAAGCGAGAACCCGGAAAAAGACATAAATATGTACATCAACAGCCCGGGAGGTTCCGTTACCGCTGGGCTCGCAATTTATGACACCATGCAGTACGTCAAGTGCGATATCCAGACTATCTGCATGGGGCAGGCTGCCAGCATGGGCGCTATCCTGCTTGCAGGCGGTACCATCGGAAAGCGCTATGCACTGCCCTCAAGCCGCGTAATGATTCATCAGCCGTGGGGCGGCGCACAGGGTCAGGAAAGTGATATTGCTATACAGGCAAAGGAAATCATCCGCCTGAAGAAGCTTTCCATCCAGTATTTTGCCCAGCAGACCGGTAAGCCGGAAGCAGATGTTGCTGCCGATATGGAACGTGATTTCTATATGTCCGCACAGGAAGCAAAGGCTTACGGTATTATCGACCATATCATGGAAAGTGCAAAAAAGAATAAAAATAAGGGGGACAAGTAATGCGTGGTTTTGGAAGAAGCGACCAGCAGTTCTGTGCATTCTGCGGGCGTCCCGCAGATGAAAACCGCCGCGTGGTAAAAGCGCCGAACTCAGACGTATACATCTGCGAACAGTGCGTGGCTGCCTGCCAGACCGTCCTGAACGATGAGCGTCATACGCTTACGCCCATCAACATGACGGAAGTGCCTTCCCCCAAGGAATTCAAGGAATATCTTGACCAGTACGTTATCGGGCAGGACTATGCAAAGAAAGTGCTCTCCGTGGCGGTCTACAACCACTACAAGCAGCTTTCTATCCCCAAGGAACAGCAGGCTGCAAACGATGTGAAGATTGAAAAATCAAACATCCTGCTGCTGGGTCCCACAGGAAGCGGAAAGACGCTGCTTGCAAAGACACTTGCACAGAAGCTCAAGGTTCCCTTTGCCATTGCAGATGCAACCACGCTTACCGAAGCAGGCTATGTGGGCGAGGACGTGGAAAATGTCCTTTTGAAGCTCATCAACAATGCAGACGGTGACGTAAGTGCAGCAGAGCGCGGCATTATTTTCATCGACGAGATTGATAAGATCAGCCGCAAGAGTGAAAACACGTCCATTACCCGCGACGTAAGCGGTGAAGGCGTGCAGCAGGCACTGCTTAAGATTCTTGAAGGCACACACGCTTCCGTGCCGCCGCAGGGCGGGCGCAAGCATCCGAACCAGGAAATGATTGACATCGACACGACGAACATCCTGTTCATCTGCGGCGGTGCATTCGTAGGACTTGATAAGATTATTGAGCAGCGGCTCTCTTCTTCTTCCATCGGATTTGGTGCACAGGGCACCCACCGCACGGAAGAGGAACGTATGGAGCTGCTGAACCAGGTGACCTCGGATGACCTTGTGAAATTCGGTATCATTCCTGAGCTTATCGGCCGTCTGCCGATTACCTGCGCGCTCAAAGAGCTGAACCGCGACGATTTGGTCCGCATCCTGACGGAACCGCGGAACGCCATCACAAAGCAGTTCCAGGCAAGCTTCTCTATTGATGACGTTGAACTGACATTCAACGAAGAAGCAATCGGAGAAATCGCTGACATTGCCATAAAGAATAAGACGGGTGCCCGCGGCCTGCGTGCCATCGTGGAGAAAATCCTGCTCGACATTATGTTTGAAGTGCCGAGCATTAAGGGAAAGAAGCGGCTGGAAATCACAAAGGACATTGTGAACCAGAAGACAATCCCGACTGCAGAAACGCTGCTGATAAACCAAAAGACAGCGTAAAAGCAGAAGAAAAAGGACGGCAGCAGCCGTCCTTTTTTTATGCACAAAAAACTTTCAAAGCAAGCTACTTAAGTCTCAGGATTTCCGGCGGCGTGAGGCAGCAACCTCCTGCAGGACGGCAGCAGTCTCCGCGGCAGTCTTTTCCCAAGAGAACTGACGGACCCACTGTATGCCCTGCCGGGAAAGCCGCTCACGCAGTCCGGTGTCGGTAACAATGCGCTCAATGGCAAGCGCCGCCGCCTCTATATCGTCGCTGTCAAAATACAGGGCGTTTTCCCCGGCAATTTCATGGAGCGCCCCTGCAGCAGAACAGGCAACAGGCAGCCCGCAGGCCAGGGATTCAAGAACAGGCAGCCCCACCCCTTCGTTCACGGAGGGGAAAAGGCAGGCATCGGCATTCCGGTACAATTCCGGAAAATTCTCATGGGGAAAATAGCCGGTCATAAAGATGTCGCTTGCAGCACAGGATGCAGCTGCAGTCTTGCGGACAACATCGACGTAGGGACCTTCACTCCCGGCTATGACAAGCCGGTGCGGCAGGTGAGTC
>CADCQA010000222.1 GCA_902803415.1 uncultured Spirochaetaceae bacterium
GAAAAAGACATCGCGCTTTCCTGGGGTGTCATCGGTGACGTGTACCTGAACCTGTTTCAGATGACGGTTATCCCCATCCTTGTTACGTCCATCGTGGCGAGCCTTGCTCAGCTGATGAAGGACGCAAATGCACGCGCGCACATCATGAAAATCCTTATCGTGTTCCTGATAATGCTGGCGGCAACGTCTGTCTTTGGAACGCTGGCAGGAACAACGGCACGCCCCGGCAAGGATTTGGGCGAGGCAACGACTGCCGTTCTGGACAATATAATCAAGTCTTCTGCCGACACAAGCAAGGACGAGATGGCGCTCTATGACCCGTCGCAGGATGTGGGCACCAAGCAGTCTTCGCTGGTGGATTTCTTTGTAAACATCATTCCTTCGAACATTTTCAACTCGTTCAGCAACGGTTCAATCCTGCAGCTGGTATTCTTTTCTATTATATTCGGAGTTGCCATAGGTTTTCTGCGGGAGGACATGTCGTCCAGCCTTATCCATGGGGTTGTCTCGCTGAAAGATTCCTTCCAGAAGCTTATAAGCTGGACAATGTACGGCCTTCCTATCGGACTGGTATTCCTGATGGGAAAGCAGATAGCGCAGGTGGGTGTTGAAATACTCCTTGCGATGGTCAAGTTTATCGTTGTGTTCTACATGGCGGGGCTTGCCGCAATGCTTGTCTGTACGGTAATCATCTGGATTCGTTCCGGCATAAAGAGTCCTGTTGAAGTGCTGAAAAAAGTGATGGATCCGGTGATTATCTGTTTTGCTACGCGGAACAGTTTTGCCGCCATGCCGTCTTCTATTTCCGCGCTCAAAAGCCTGGGCTTCGGCGAGAACATGGTTGATCTTGTGTTCCCGCTGGGCCTGACGGTGCTGCGCTTCGGCAACATCATGTACTTTGCGCTGGCATCCTGTTTTGTTGCGCAGATATACAATGCAACGCTGCCGGCTTCTTCACTCATGCTGATTGTTATCGGTTCGCTGCTGGCGGGAACGGCGACCGCGGGTGCGTCAGGCCTGCTGACGCTGCCGATGATTTCCCTTATCCTTGACCCCATCGGGCTTCCGGTGGAATCCATCCTTGTGGTCTTCATGGCGATTGACTCCCTGATAGACCCGATGCGTACGTTATTGATAGTCTATATGAACATTGCAACAACTTCTCTGGTTGCCCCCAAAGAGACGGCGGAGGAACGGGCCGCAAATGCCCGGCTCCGGGAAGCTGCCGCCGAAGGAAGCAACATTTTTATGCTGGAACCGGTACAGAAAGAAAAAGTCATGCCGGAAACAATGCCTGCCGCTGCATCTGCAGGCTCTTCGCTTGCCGCGATGCCCCGGCCTGCTGCCATGGCGGTTCCCGTGCGCACGGCTTCTGCCCCGGCGGCAGCACCTGCTGCATCGTCGCATTCCAGCGGCATGAAAATCAAAATCCGCGATGCCCTTGTTATATTGAACACGGTGCTGCTCGTCCTGACGGCGGCAATCATCATCCGCATAAACTCCCACGGAACACAGGATTCCGTGTATTCGGTCTCAACCAAGCTTGTTACTGAAATCCTCAAGTCGGTGGATACAAAGCTTGAAGCCTACTATACGCCTGCTGACCAGGAAATTCACAGCATTGCCTTCCATTACTGGAACGAAGATAAGTTCCACTTTAGGGAAGACAGCGAGAGCGCGCTGGACTATTTTATGGAGCTGCTGAGCACGCACCGCGAGTTCGCGATGGTCTACTTTGGCGATACTGAGGGTAACCTGATAATGGGCCGGCGCATGCCCGACGGCTCCCTGACCCGGCGCTACATAACGCGCACAAGTAATTCCGTCATTACCCGCTACATTCACGAGAACAAGCAGTACAACGCAAGTTTCCCGACAAGCGTGGATGCGCTGGAAAACGGCTATGACCCCCGCACGCGCGGCTGGTACAAGAAGGCGGTGGAAAACAAAAAGACCGTCTGGACAAACGTGTACATTTTTGCAACCGACAATATGCCGGGCTTCTCCTGCGCTTCGCCTGTCTATGACGAAAACGGAAGGCTGCTGGGCGTTGCCTGTATAGACATTGGAATCCGCGACCTTTCGCTCTATCTGGGAAAAATCTCCACGACGGAGAATTCGCGCCTCTTCATCTATGACCAGGACAACCAGATTATCGCGAAACCCCTGAAGGCGGAAGACCCGATCGGCACGCTGCTCAACGTTTATCCGGCGGCTGACGGCAGCAACACCTATTCAATGAAGAAGGTGGACGACCGGGCTGACCCCATCATTGCCGAGGCATTCGAAAACAGCCGGGGCAGGGTCAACACGAACGGCATTTACTCCTTCAAACTGGACGGCAAGAACTACTTCTGCAAGGTTGATTCCATGCCGCTGGACGAGGAACTTTCGATGAATATCGGAATGGTCATCCCGGACAACGACATCATGGGCATCGTCTACAAGAACAACCGGACGGTCATGTTTATCTCTCTCATCGTCATTGGCGTGGCGATTGTAGTTTCCGTGCTGGTTTCATCGCTCATCTCAAAGCCGATGAAGACGCTTTCTACCGAGATGAACAACATAAAGGAACTTGCAATTGATGACGGCGACGTGAGTATTGATTCCGGCATCAAAGAAATTGACAACATGGTCGATTCTTTCCAGGGCATGAAGCGCGGCCTGGTGAACTTCAAAAAGTATGTGCCGTCCGACCTGGTGACCCAGCTGGTGCGGAACAGCCAGACCGCAGAAATCGGGGGCAAAAAGCAGACGCTGACGCTCCTCTTCTCCGATATAGAGAATTTCACGGGCATTTCGGAAAAGACAAAGCCGGAAGATCTGGTGAACCGCCTGTACGATTACTTCTCGCTTTTTGCCCACACCATATCCGGCAACCGGGGCACCATCGACAAGTACATCGGCGACTCCATCATGGCATTCTGGGGTGCACCGATTGCAATGGACATAAAGCAGCATGCCACGCTTGCCTGCCGCTCCGCGCTCATCTGCCAGACGCAGGGCTTTAACCTGTCCAATGCATGGATCCGCGAAGGCAAGCCCAAATTCCGTACCAGGTTCGGCATCCACACGGGCGAAGTCGTTGTCGGCAACATGGGCTCGGACGAACGCATCAACTACACGGTGCTCGGCGACAACGTGAACCTTGCCAGCCGCCTTGAGGGAATCAACAAGTACTACGGTACCGAAATTATCATCAGCGGGATTACGCACGACCTGGTGCAGGAAGATTTTGAATTCCGCCTGCTGGACAAGATTACGGTGAAGGGCAAGACCAAGCCGCTCTACATCTATGAACTGCTTGCGGAAAAAGGCAAGCTTGACCAGAACATCCTCAAAGTCTACCGCGGCTACGAAAAGGGTCTCAAGTTCTACTTTGAAGGCGACTGGGACAACTGCATCAAGTATATGTCTGCGGTTATCCGCCGCCTGGACGACAAGGCTGCGGCAGTTATCAAGGAACGGGCAGAAAGCTTTAAGCTGAATCCGCCGGAAGATTGGAAGGGAGTGTACGCGTTTGACAAAAAATAGGAAAGCAATCGGCATAGTGGGCGGCATGGGCCCCTATGCCGGGATGGATCTGGAACGAAAAGTCTTTGACTGCGTGGAGGCAAAAAACGATCAGGAATATCCTGATGTGTTTATGATTTCTGCGTCCCGGCTGATTCCTGACCGGACGTACTACATTCTGCATCCCGAAGCGGAAAACCCCTGCACGGGAATCGAGTATGTGGTTCAGAAACTTGCCGAAATCGGGGCAACGCACATAGCCGTTCCCTGCAATACCGCCCATTCCCCCATCATCATGAACCAGGTGCGCCGCTTTATCGAAATCAGGGGACTGGACGTGGTGCTGATGAATATTGTGGAGGAAACCTACAAGTGGGTCAAAGAGAACATCAAGGAGCGGAAGATTGTCCTGTACGCAACGGCGGGAACCTACCACTCCGGCGTGTACCACAAGTTCTTTGACCCGGACGGCGAGTTCCAGATTGTGGAACCGGAGGAAGCGGATCGGAAGCTTATCTGGGAAGCCATCTACAACCGTGACTACGGAATCAAGGCTTGTTCCAACCCCATAACGGATCAGGCGGTAGAAAACTTCCGTATAGTCACAGAAAAGATGCTTGCCGAAGGCTACAGCACCTTCATCATGGGCTGCACCGAGATACCGCTGGCAATGGGACGCCTGCGCCTGCCTGTTACCAAGATAGACCCCGCAAAAATCCTTGCCCGCGCGCTCATCAAGGAAGTCTGCCCCGAAAAACTCAAGGCGTAAGGCTTTCCTACCGGTGCTGCCGGCCGGCGGTATGGTAGTTCTGCGCTACTGTACAAAATGCACGCAATCTGCTATACTCTTTTGCCAATGGCAGCCGCAGCTTTCAGACAGTTGGTAGTTCCTCTTTTTCTTTGTACCAGTCCGGCGCGGCTGTTAATGTTTCCGTTTGTTTTGTTTTTTGTATGTGTGGACCGCTTTTTTAGCGTTTGTCCACATTTTTTTTGCCCGTTGGCTTTGAACTGTAAAAAAATGAGAACCTCGAGAAACTTCAGTTTTTTTGAGATGCCCAAATATACGGGAAGCTCTAAAAACTTAAGTTTTTAGAGCTTCCCATAAGAGAGCTGTTTGGAATCCGACGGGATTCCTGAACAGATCCGATACTTACCGCAAGGAGTATACAATGCCTTTAAATGCAGATATTCACAAGGTTATGGTTATTGGTTCCGGTCCGATTATCATCGGGCAGGCCGCGGAATTTGACTACGCGGGCAGCCAGGCCTGCAAAGCCCTTAAGGAGCAGGGGCTTGAAGTGGTTCTGGTAAACTCAAACCCTGCAACCCTGATGACTGACCATGCAATGGCAGACCAGATTTACATAGAGCCGCTCATTCCGGAGACAATCCAGCGTATCATTGAAAAAGAAAAGCCTGATTCAATCCTTTCAACGCTCGGCGGACAGACCGGGCTGACGCTGTGTATGGAACTGGCAAAGTCCGGCTTCCTTGAAAGCCACGGCGTAAAGCTGCTCGGTGCAAAGCCGGAGACCATTGACAAGGCGGAAGACCGCCAGCTGTTTAAGGACACGATGGAATCCATCGGGGAACCGTGCATTCCGTCCAAGGTTGTAACGAATTACGAAGATGCGGTTGATTTTGTGAAGAACGTCATCGGCTACCCGGCAATAATCCGCCCGGCATTCACCCTGGGCGGCACCGGCGGCGGCATTGTGCATGATGATGCGGAGCTGGA
>CADCQA010000223.1 GCA_902803415.1 uncultured Spirochaetaceae bacterium
AGCCGGCCGTTTTCCAGCCGGGAAAGCTGCAGCAGGTTCGAGATAATCGATTTCATGGAATTTGCTTCGCGGATGATGATGCCCAGGGATTTTTCCAGCTGCGCGGGATCGTCCTTGCCCCAGCGCCGCAGCAGGTTGCTCTGCCCCAGCACAACGGCAACGGGCGTTTTCAGCTCGTGCGAAACATCGCTCGTAAAATTCCGTTCCCGCTCAAAATCGCTCTTGAGCCGGGTAAACAGGTCATTGAATGTTATTGCCAGCCCGTCAATTTCGTCCAGCTCACCGGCCTTGTGCTTTACGGGCAGCTTCTGGTCAAGGTTGGAGCTGCTTATCTTGCGGGCCGTCTGCGTCATCCTGACGACGGGGCTCATGGTATGGCGGGTGATGAACAGTGAAATACAGAACGAAATAAGCAGCACCGGAATGACAAGCAGCGTTATGGTGCGCGGAATGCCCTGCAGCAGCAGCTCCGTGGAATCGCTGTCCATGTTGAGCACTGTCTGAATGATGATGGGCCGTCCCTTGTGGAAATACGGAACCGCGTAGTACAGGATGTTCAGGTCGCCGTTGGTAAAGTAGCCTTTACTGATGTACGTCACGGTTTTTCCGTCCGTCTGCGGCAGGATGGGCAGGAAGGGGTCGTTCGTGTACAGGACGATGCCCGTTACTGCATCATAGACCGTGTAGGTGATAAAGTACGGCACATTGGAAAAAAGGTAGAGCCGGTTTGACGTATTCGTTGCAGAAAGATCTTTTTCGATTTCCCCGGCAGCATTGAACAGATCCGAGGACTGCTTCATGCGGATGAAGCGCCGCAGCGTCAGCGAGAACAGCACCGAAAGCAGCAGGACGGCGGCAGCAAGCAGCACGGAAAAGCGGAGCGAAAGCTTTACTGCAACAGAGCGGTATTCCTTTTTCCTCATGCGGGGCCGCTGCCGTCTGTCATCATGTAGCCGGTGCCGCGCATGGTCTTTATGTATTCCGTGCCGCTCGGCTGGTCAATCTTCGCCCGCAGGTAGCCGACGTAGACATCCACATTGTTGTCGTCGATGAAGTGTCCTTCCCCCCACACCGCGCTCATAATCTGGTCGCGGCTGAGTACCTGGTTCACATGTTCCATAAAGTTGCGCAGCATAAGGAATTCCGTCTTGGAGAATTCCAGCGGCTTTCCGGCAAAGGTAACCTTCATGCTTTCCGGGAACAGTTCCAGATCCCGGTTTTTCAGGTGCGCGGGAACAGCAGCCTGCCCGGCGCGGCGCAATACCGCATGCATGCGGGCAAGCAGCTCCTCTATTTCGAAAGGCTTTGCAAGGTAATCGTCTGCACCGGCATTCAGGCCGTTCACTTTGTCGTAGGTTTCGCCGCGGGCAGTCAGCAGGATGACCGGCACAGAAGAAACTTTCCGTATGCGCCGGAGCACTTCCAGCCCGCTCAGTTCCGGAAGCATAATATCCAGCAGGATAAGCCCCGGTTTTCCGCTTTCAAAAAGGGAAAGCGCCTGCCGTCCGGTACCTGCAATCAGGGTTGCAAAACCTTCGTGCTGCAGTTCCCTGTCAACAAAATCTGCTATTCCTTCGTCGTCTTCAACAATTAGAACGGTATCCACTGCCCAAGCTCCCTGTCATAGCGAAAGCGTTCCTGCGCCCCCAGATCGGAGACTTCCGCCGCCGCCACCGCGCCCCCGGTGTATGTGCGGACTCCCTGCAGCGAAACCGACAGGGGAAATTCCACTGTTTCCTTCAGCTTGACGCGCAGCTGCGTGCCTTCATGGTTAAACGAGAGCTTTGCGGAATTATCGACAGGCTGCCCGCCAAGAAGGATGTTTTCTACCTGCACGGAACGGGGGTCTATTTCCCTGCTGAAAAAGAAATCTATGACAAGCGGCTTTGTTTCTTTGGACGGGATGCGGACTTCCTGCACATACGCTTCCGTTTCTTCCAGCGGAATCCGGCGTCCACGGTAATTGACGACAGGAACTTCGGCCTCTTCCGAAGCCTGCTGCGCAACAAGCCCCGGGAATGCTGCGGAGAAGAGCAAACATGCTGTCATAAAGCAAATCTTTGTCCGGCTCATACACCAATCGGGCACCTGAAAAAACGTTTCTTCGGCTTTAAAAAGTGCCTGTTCTTAGTATACCCGCATTTGTGCAAATACGGAACACCTAAAAAAATAAGAATTTTCTTATCTTTTTCTTAGGAAGATTTCATGAATTCCAGACCGTGCTGCGGTATAGTTATGTCATAAGGTTGCGAATGCAGCCCATATCTAACCTCCTAAAACACGAAGTCCTACTCTTTGAGGAGTTATTGTGCCACCCTGTCCGAGCTTGTGCCGAGCGCGGGCAGGGTTTTTCTTTGCCGCAGGTACATCTAGCAGAAAATGCGATTACATGCTACCATACTTTATGCAGGGGCGCCCGGCGGCAGCCCTGAATTTTTTCTTCTATATATAAAGGATATTATTGTGGACGAGAACGAACAGAAAAACATTGCTGTCCTCATCGATGCGGACAATACACCCTGCAAGGCGCTCCGTGCCATCCTGCAGGAAATAGCCGTGCACGGACATATCATTACCAAGCGCGCATACGGAGACTTTTCGATAGATACCCTGAAAAACTGGAAGAATGAACTGAACAACAATGCCATCATTCCGGTGCAGCAGTTTGCCTACACGCAGGGCAAGAATTCCAGTGACAGTGCCATGATTATCGATGCAATGGATTTGCTGTATACCGACAAGTACGATGCCATTGCACTTGTTACCAGCGACAGCGATTTTACCAAGCTTGCCACCCGCCTGCGCGAAAGCCAGCTCTACGTTTACGGCGTGGGGCAGAAGAAAACCCCGCAGTCTTTTGTGAGTGCCTGCGATGAATTCAAGTATATAGAAAACTTGTCCAGCGAAGAAGATGAAACCGCCGAGGCCGATGCAAAGTTTGCGGCAGAAAAGCACAAGGTCCACAAGGCATCAAAAATCAAGAAGTCCGTAAAGGGGCTTATCGGCGGCCTGATGAAGACCAACGGCGAAATTATGACCGACCGTCAGTTCCGGAAGATATACAAGCTGCTGAACACCGCATATGATAAATATGCGGACGAAACCGGCTGGGCGGATGTGAGTGCGGCAGGTTCCTTCTTTAAGCGGCAGGATCCCGGTTTTGATACGGTTGATTACGGCTTCAAGAAGCTGACAGATTTGATGGAATATCTGGAAGATGATTTTGAAATGCAGCGCGTTTCACCCCAGAATGGCAGGGGGCGGGCTAAGTTCCTGTACCGCCCGGTAGACAAAGCGTAGCTGACAGGAGGACTGGCATGAAAAAGATAATTACTATCAGCCGGGAATTCGGCGCCGGCGGCGGGGAAATCGGGCAGAAAGTTGCAGAACGCCTTGGCTTCCGCTATTTTGATAAGGAGCTGATTCTTCAGGCTGCAAAACAGGCAAATATTTCGCCGGAGAAATTTATCAAATTCGATGAGCAGGCGCCGAAACTGTTTGGTTTTACGCAGAGCCTCTTTGACCTGTACAGCGCCCCGCTCGATGAACGGATGTTCGAAGCACAGCGCCTTATCATCAGGGAAATCGG